>CAZQHA010000746.1:0-1924 GCA_964592795.1 uncultured Planctomycetaceae bacterium
GGGAAGGCCATTCCATGTGGGACGCGGAAGGAGCTCGGCGTGTTCCGAGCTCAGCCGTGCGACTGCTTCGAGCCCGATGCGGGTGGCGCCGGTCGGAGCATGTGCTCCTCGAGCGCGCCCTCCGCGCGGATGCGCACGTCGGGCTCGGCGTACAGCCGCTGCATCGTCGATTGCGGCAGCTGCATCCGTTGCAGCAAGAGATCGGCGAGGAACGAGATCGGCGCGTTCGTCGGCAAGTTCAGGAGCTCGGGGCAGCGTTCGAGGATCGCCTGCTGCAAGCAGCGCCGGAACTTCGGCTCGAGCTCGTCGGGCAGCGCGATCTCGTGAAACGGCTCCGTCTGCACCTTGCGGTACAGACGGTTGCTCGGCTTCTCGCGGATCTTCACGCGCTTGAGCCCGATCAAGTAGATGAGGAAGCGTCCGTCGCGCATCCGCTCGTGCCGCGCGATCTCGCCCAGGCCCGCGGTGTGGAACACCGGCGGCATGCCGGGACAGGAGCCGTCGAGACCCTTGGCCCCCGATTCGAGCTGCGTTCCCATCACGAGCCGCCCCGAGGTGTCGAGCAGGTCCTCGATCATCTGGCGGTACCGCGGCTCGAAGATGTGCAGCGGCATCACGCAGCCGGGGAACAGGAACACGTTCGGCAGCGGGAAGAGCGGCGCGATCGAACAGCCCTCGTCGTCCGCGGCTTCTCGGTGCAAGGGTTCCATCGCGTGGCTTCTCGAATTCCGCGGATCAGCGCGCCGCCATCCGCATGCGATCGACAACCCGGATGACTTGACTGAGCTCGCGGACCTCGCGTTTCAACCCCCGCAGCTTCGAACTGCGGACGAGGTTCATCAATTGGCGCTTGAAAAGGGCCTGATCCGTGGCGTCCGCGAACCAGTCGCCTTGGAACACGAGCTTCTCGCGGTCCAGGTATTTTTTGCACTCTCGCTCGCTGCGCGTCTGCCCGCGGTGGTAGGGGTCGACGATCATCGACTTGTGGTCGCCGTAGAGGCGCAGCATCACGTGACCCGGTAGCGCGAGCGCCGCGACCCGCAATCCGGCTCGGCGAGCGACGAACATGTAGACCGCGCACAGGGTGAGCGGCATCCCCGCGCGCCGCTCGATCGCGCAGTGCAGGTGCACGTTGTCGGGATGGTGCGACTCGGAGATGCTCCCGCCGTAGTCGAGCTCCTGACCCAGGTACTCGACGAGCACCTGCGCGCGCTGCAAGGCGTCCGTGCGACGGCGCGCACGCCGCGCGACCTCGCTCGCCATCGCGTCGAGCGCGCGTTGATACGGCCGCGGATCCAGTCGCGCGGTGTGGTACGAGCCCAAGAGGAACAGCGCGCGCTCGAGATCGAAGCTCGGCTGCGAGACGTAGCGGACGAGGCGACGGATCGCCTGCTTCTTCTCGAGCTGGATGAGCAGCGTGCGCGCTCGACTGCGCACGAGCGCGCGCCGGCTCTTCGCGGCGCGGTGGAGCGCGGGCAACGCGGACTTGCCCGCCAGCTCGAATTGGCGGCGGACGCAGCTCCAGACGTGGTCGGAATCGTCGGCGAGCAGGCTCGCCATCGCCGCGAAGCGCCGGCGCGCGCCGTCCTGCGTGTCGACCGCCTGGCCGCGGCGGGTTCCGTGATCGGATCTCGACGAGAGGGACGCCGAGGACACCGGGCTGTCCGCGGCCGCTTGATCGGGATCCGTATCGGGCTTCAAGTCTCCGGGCGGCTCGAGTTCCTGGGCACGTCGCGCTCGCCGGGTCGAGCGCGGAGCAAGTCGCCTCGAGTCCCATTATGCATACGCGGATCGTTCCCGGAAGCACCTCGAAGAATGCGTGCGCGCGCGAGCTTCGCGGCTTGCGGCGATCGGATGCCCCTCCTATCCTGGTTCGCCAAAACCGCGGGCTCAGCGCATGCTCCGGAGCCGCGCCGGTGGGACT
>CAZQHA010000747.1:0-1921 GCA_964592795.1 uncultured Planctomycetaceae bacterium
GTGTGGGTGAACGACCTCTCGAACGGCCCCCCGCACGGCGGAAACGGTGTCCCCTGGATCCTGGCCGGCGGCGCCGGCGGCCGCCTCCGCACCGGCCAGCACGTGGACGCGGGCGGCGTGAACTACAACGTACCCGCTCGGCCATCCCACCCTCGCGTAGCCCGTCCGGTGGCGCACATCCTGCTCGTCGGAGGTCCGAGCGATGGGCATCGAGGAGCTGCGTGCGTGTGAGTACTGGACGGCCCGCGAGGGCCGCGCGGCCGTCGGGCTGTGGCGGAAGAGCGGGCTACCGCTGAGGACGTGGGCTCGGGCGGTGGACCTGCGCGCGTCTCGCGTCGCGTACTGGCACAAGCGGCTGGGCGCTCCGCGTCGGCGGCCATCGACCCCGGAGTCGGCCACGTCGGCGACGGCGCTCGCCCTCACGCTGGCCCCGGTCGCGGTGCTCGGCACCGAGAGGCCCCGCGGCAGGCTCACGCTCGAGCTCCGCTCGGGACGCGCGATTCGCATCGAGGGTGAGCTCGACGAGGCGACCCTCGCGCGCGTGATCGCGATCGCCGAGCACGCTCCGTGCTGACGCTGCCTTCATCGCTCCGCGTGTACGCAGCGGTCGAGCCGGTGGACCTACGCAAGGGCTTCGACGCTCTCGCGATCGCGGTGCGTGCGCAGCTCGGGCACGACCCGCTCTCCGGCTCGCTGTTCGTGTTCTTCAATCGCCGCTTCGATCGCGCGAAAGTTCTCGTGTGGACGCCGAGCGGCTGGTGCCTCGTCTACAAGCGTCTCGAGAAGGGACGCTTCCACCTTCCACGCGCGGTCGCGCTCGGGGCACGCGCCCTCACGATCGACGCGGCGGAGCTGGTAGCGTTGCTCGACGGCATCGATCTCCGTGACGTGCCACGACCTCGCCGATGGATTCCATCGAGCTGAACCCGCGAGACGGAATCACGTCAGATCCTGTGTAAACTCAAGGCGTTTCGCGTTTCGACGCGCTACATGATTCCTCGCGATGCGCGCTGGCACGAGCAAGCTCTTCGACGTCGAGAACGCGGTCGCGGACGTCGGGCGTGTGCTCGAGGATGCGGGCAAGGACGAGGCGCTCGCGCTGGTTCGCGCAATGCTCGAGACGCTCGCGCGCCGCAACAGCGAGCTCGAACTCGATCGGCTTCGACTCCTGAAGAAGCACCTGGGTCAGACGAGCGAGCGCGTCAGCGAGGACCAGCTCGCGTTCCTCTTCTCGATGCTTCCTGCGGAGGAGCGCCCGGCTGGCGCGCTCGTGCCCGCGCCTGGAGTCGCGCCGCTCGATGGCTCCGACGACGAGGGTGGGACCACGCCGCCCGGCAAGAAGAAGAAGGGACGCGACAATCACGGTCGCAAACCGCTCCCTGACTCGCTTCCTCGCGTCGAGGTTCGCCACGAAGTGCCCGCCGAGGAGCGTGCGTGCGCGACGTGCGGCAAGGACAAGATCTGCATCGGCCACGACGTCAGCGAGCTCCTCTGCTTCAAGCCGGCGCAGCTCATCGTCGAGCGCCACATCAACGAGAAGCTCGCCTGCCCTGACGAGTGCAAGGGCGAGCTCACCGTCGCGCCCGCGCCCGAGAAGGTGATCGAGAAGGGCCGCCCCGACGCGTCGCTGCTCGCGAAGATCACCGTCGGTAAGTACGACGACTTCGAGCCGCTGACGCGACAGAAGAAGTTCTTCGAGCGCTACGGCGCGAGCATCCCGGTCTCGACCATGGTGGGCTGGGTAGCCGCGACCGCGACCGCGCTCGAGCCCATCGCGAAGCTCATCTGGAAGCTCGTGCTCGAGGGCTACATCGTTCAGGGCGACGACACGGGCCTCAAAGTACTCGACGAGAAAGCGCCCGGCGGTGCGAAGCGAGGGCACCTCTGGTTCTACGTCGCCGACGCGACGCTCTGCGCGGTG
>CAZQHA010000748.1:0-1919 GCA_964592795.1 uncultured Planctomycetaceae bacterium
CGCGACGCGCGAGACCTCGGATTCGTCGAAGAGCGCTGCGCGAGCGTGGCTCGCGTCGGTCGCGCTCTTCTGGCTGTCGCTCGCGCTGCCGATGCAGCTCGATCACGATTGGCGCCTCGTCGGACTCGCGCTCGCGGGCGCGAGCCATGTCTGGTTGTGGGTGCGTCTCGACCAGCCGCCGCTCAAGTACGTCGGCAGCGCGCTGATCTCGCTCGCGACGATGGCGCTCGTGATGCGGCGCTTTGCGGGAAGCGATCCGCTCCACGAAGCCAAGCTCGTCAACTGGCTCGCGTGGAGCTACCTCGTTCCCGCGTTCGCCGCGGCGCTCGCGTCATTCTGGCTGGCGCGGCACGAGCTCGCGCGCTTGCGCGACGGAGAGCGGAAGCGCTACGCGGAGAACGTCGCGTGGCTCGCGAGCCTGTGCGGCCTGTGCGCGTCGATCCTCGTGTTCGCGTGGATCAACCTCGCGATCTTGAACGCGTACGGCACGCCGCCGAGCTTCCGCTGGCTCTCCGACCGCATCCCCGCGCGCGACCTCTCGATGTCGCTCGCTTGGGCGCTCTACGCGCTCGCGTTGCTCGTCGGCGGCGTGACGCGCCGCATCGGCGGACTGCGCTGGGTGAGCCTGGGACTCTTCCTGTTGACGATCGCGAAGGTGTTCTTGTTCGACCTCGGCAACCTGCAGGGCCTGTACCGCGTCGCTTCGCTGCTCGGTCTCGCGGTCGCGCTGCTGCTCGTCTCGCTCCTGTACCAGCGCTTCGTCTTCAGGGTTTCTCCGAAGGATCGCGCGGGACGTGCGGAGGAGGGCGGTGCCGCCCCTTCTTCAGCGGAACCCGAGAGAGCGCGCTAGACTGTCCGCACGACTTTTCGTTGGAGGTTTCTCCGTGAGATCACGCCTCGCCCTCGCTGCAGTGCTCGCGATGCTCGCGCTCGCGGCGCCCGTGCCGGCCGGTGGCCAGCTGCCGCCCGTCGAAGCCGAAGGATTCGCACAGACCAAGGCCAAGTCGTTCGACGACTTCGCCGGCCGCGCGGTGCTGATCGAGTTCTTCGCCTACTGGTGAGGCCCCTGCGGAGGTGCAGTTCCGCACCTCAACGAGTTGCAGGAGAAGCTCGGTCCCAAGGGATTGACCGTCCTCGGTCTGACGAGCGAGCCCAAGGGCGACACGGAGGCGTGGATCGACGCGAAGGGCGCCGAGTACGCGTACGCGTACGACAAGGGCGGGAAGCTCAAGAGCAAGCTCGGCGTCACCGGGATCCCGCACGCGTTCCTGATCGGTCCGACGGGCCGCATCGTCTGGGAAGGACACCCCGGTGCCTTGTCGGAGAGGACGATCGCGAAGGCGCTCGTCGGCGCGCTGCCGAAGCCGCTCTACGAGTTCCCCGCCAGTGCCGCGGGCGTCAAGAGCGCGCTCGTGAAACGCAAGTACGCGACCGCGCTCGAGGAGGTCGCGAAGCTCTCCGAAGCGGACGGGGCCGAGCTGAAGAAGGCGATCACCGACCTCGTCACCGCGCGCGTCGGAGCGATGCAGTCGGCGTTCAAGGAAGGCGACTTCTTGACGGCGCAGGACGACGCGGAAGACCTTTCGAAGGAGCTCGCGGGACTGCCGGAACTCGCCGACGCGAAGAAGGTGATCGACGACCTCAAGGCGAACAAGGACTCCGCGCGCATCATCGCCGCGCAGAAGAAGGTCCGCGCGCTCCAGGGCCAGCGCCTCGGCAAGAGGATCGAGTACGAGAAGGCGATCTCCGACCTCGACAAGATCATCAAGGAGTTCGAGGGCACGTTTGCGGCGACCGAGGCGAAGGAAATGCGCAAGGAGATCGCCTCGAACCGGCGCAAGTAGGCCTCGCGAGCAGCCGGACGGGGTGGATTCCGGCGTTCGGCGTCCCCGGGTGCCGCCGGTCGGAAATCCGTTCAC
>CAZQHA010000749.1:0-1914 GCA_964592795.1 uncultured Planctomycetaceae bacterium
GTGCCAGTACTCGGCCGTCGACGGAGCCCCCGGCGATTGGCACCTCGTGCACCTCGGCAGCCGCGCGATCGGCGGAGCGGGGCTCGTCATCGCGGAGATGACCAACGTCTCCGCGGAAGGTCGCATCACGCACGCGTGCACCGGGATCTACACCGATGCGCATGCCGCGGCCTGGAAGCGCATCGTCGAGTTCGTGCACGCGCACTCGCGCGCGAAGATCGGCTTGCAGCTCGGCCACGCGGGCCGCAAGGCGTCGTGCGAGCTGCCTTGGCGAGGCGATTCACCGCTCCGCGACGCCTCCGCATGGCGCGCGATCGGTCCGTCCGCGGACCCGTTCGGCGCGGGTTGGCCGGCGCCGAAGGCGATGGACCGCGCCGACATGGACCGCGTGCGCGGCGAGTACGTCCGCGCGACCGAGCTCGCCGAGCGCGCGGGGTTCGACCTGATCGAGCTGCACATGGCGCACGGCTACCTCTTGTCGAGCTTCCTCTCTCCGCTCGCGAACTCGCGCCGCGACGAGTACGGCGGATCGCTGCCCGCGCGCATGCGCTTCCCGCTCGAGGTCTTCGACGCCGTGCGCGCGGCGTGGCCGGAGCACAAGCCGATCTCGGTGCGCGTCTCGGCCACGGATTGGCTCGACGACCAAGGCGGTCTGACGATCGACGAGTCGGTCGAGATCGCGCGCACGTTGAAGGCGCACGGTTGCGATCTGATCGACGTGTCCTCCGCCGGCAACTCGCCGTTGTCGCGGCCCGATTACGGCCGCATGTACCAAGTGCCGTTCGCCGAACGAATTCGCAACGATGCCGCCGTGCCGGTGATGGCGGTCGGCGCGATCCTCGGCGCGGACCACGTGAACACGATCCTCGCGGCGGGCCGAGCGGATCTGTGCGCGCTCGCTCGACCGCACCTCGCGCGGCCGTACCTGACGCTCGACGCAGCGGCGGCCTACGGCTTCGCCGACCAGGCTTGGCCGAACCCGTACCTCGCGGGGAAGCCGCGGCCGCGCTCCGGCGAAGACGCCGGCTGACCACGGAACCGGCCGGCTCGTGGTAGCGTCTTCAGTCTTGCGCAGGGTGTGCGCATCGAGAGGCAGGCCCCCCGGATGATTCGACAAATGGCAGGCGTCGGTTCCTTCGTATTCATCGCGCCGATCGCGTTCGCTTCCCCGCAGGGCGTCAGCGATCCGGGCAGCTTCGAGACGGTCTATTACGACACGCTGGACGAGAACGGGAACCTGACCGGCGGCAAGGTCGACATGTGGGTCCCCTCGCGCCATGCGCCCGTCGCGGTGACGCCCGCGCCGCACACCTTGTTGATGTCGTTCGGGCCCTCGAACCCCGCGAACCGGCTCGACTTCGTGTTCGTGGGCGACGGCTACCAGTCGGCGCAGCTCGGCACGTACGCGACGCAGGTCCAGAACGCGACGAATTCGTTCTTCAACAAGGTGCCGTACTCGACCTACCGCAACTATTTCACGGTCCACCGCGTCGACGTCGTGTCGGTCGACTCGGGCGTCGACAACGACCCGACGCAGGGCGTGCTCAAGGACACGGCGATGGACATGAGGTACTGGTGCAACGGCACCGAGCGCCTCCTGTGCGTCAGCGTGTCGAAGGCGTACAGCTTCGCGAACAACGCGCCCGACGTGGACCTCGTCTGCGCGCTCGCGAATTCGTCGATGTACGGCGGCGCGGGATACCCGTCGAACGACCTCGGCACGTGCGCGGCCGGCAACGGGTCGGCGATCCAGATCCTGCAGCACGAGTTCGGACACGCGCTCGGCAACCTCGCCGACGAGTACGACTACGGCGGCGCGGCGACGTACACCGGCGGCGAGCCGTCGCAGATCAACGCGTCGAAGCTCACCTCGGCGGCGATGGCGGCGGCGGGGCGAAAGCGAAGAACGCTTTT
>CAZQHA010000750.1:0-1910 GCA_964592795.1 uncultured Planctomycetaceae bacterium
GTGAGCCGCGCCCATTGGCCCTGCGTCATCTCGTACTTCGAGAGGAAGAACGGCGACAAGGCGATCTCGTGCACCGGCCCCTCTTCGGCGAACGCACCGGGGTCGTAGTTCGGGCCGCTCGGATCGCTGCGCTGCGCGCCCATGAGGAAGCTGCCGCCGGGGAGCAACACGAGCACGATGCCCATCGACTCGCGCAGCGCGAGCTTGCCCTCCGCGTCGCGCTGCGGCGGCTCCCCGGATTGAAGGTGCACGAACTCCCACAAGCCCGATTCGCGGTCGCGTCCGATAGGGAGCACGCCGAGCTCCGGCTCGAGCACGAGTCCGTCGTACATCGGGCACTGAGACGTGTCGCGAACCGACGCGATCGCCTCGGACCAGCGCGCGCGGGCTTCCGCGCCGGTGATGCTCCGCTCCTCGATCGTGCGCGCGAACTCGAGGCGCTTCTCGACGCCCCAGCCGTGATCGGGCGTGATCCCCGATGAGAGCAGGCCGTCCTCACGGTCGGCGAACGCCTTCAATCCCGCGATGAGCTTCGTGAGCTGGTTGTGCCACCACTTGTCCTGCGTGTCGGCGAAGCGCCACTCGGTGGGGCTCGCGACCTCGAGCTCGAGCGCGCCGACGCGTGACTCGAGCTCCGTGAGGAGCGCGCGCTGCTTGGCTTCGCGATCGGGACCGAGCATCGCTTCGACGGCTTTCCTCACGTCCGCGAGATAGCGTTCGAACGCTCGCACGCGTCGCGGCTCGACGCACGCCCGCGCTTCCTCCGCCGCCGAGAGCGCCTCCTCGTATCGTCCGTTGGCGAACAGCGCCCAGGCGAGCGTGTCGTACTTCGAGGCCCGCTCCGGCGGCGCGAGAGGCAGCGTCAGGTCGACCGCCGCGCGCGCGAGCGCGAGTCCCTCTTCCTCGCGGCCGAAGATCGTGCGCCCGGGCTCGATCAGCGGCCAGGCCTGCTCGTTCAGGTCGAAGGCGACGTTCCAGCGCTCCGAGGGTTCGACATCGTTCACGTCGGTTCCGGCGATCGCGGGATCGGGCAAAGTCTCGCGTCCTGTTCGCGACGATGTCGGCGAAGCGAAGAGCTTGCGAAAGTTCTCGAGCTTGCGGCGCGTCGACTCGAGCTCCGCGAGCTTGGGGTGCGACGCGCGCGACGCGGCGGCTTCCTCGGCGGTGCGCGGCACGGCCTTCGCGCGCAGGGCGACGAGACGCGCCTCGTGCGCGGGGAGCTCGTCGACCTTCTTCCGCGCGCGATCGAGCCACGCTTCGTAGCGCGGCACGAGGCCGGGATCCGGCGGCCACAGGAGATCCGCGTCGGCGGTCAAATCGTCGAGATCCTGCAGCGCCGAGAGGCTCATCACGTCGTCCGCGCGCGCGGTCGCGATCTTCTCGTTCTCGAGCGCGCGACCCTCGTTCGTCCGGGCGAGCTCGGCGTTGCGGTTCGACTGCGTCATCAGGATCAAGCTGGTGACGAGGCCGCCGACGAGCGCGAGGACGGCCGCCACCATCGCCGTCGTGAGCGCCCGATTGCGGCGCACGAACTTGCGCAGGCGGTAGACCGTGCTCGGCGGGCGCGCTTCGATCGGCTCGTCGCGCAGGTAGCGGCGCAAGTCGGCACCGAGAGCGGCGACGGACATGTAGCGCTGGTCGCGATCCTTCTCGAGAGCCTTGCCCGCGATCGTCTCGAGATCGCCTTTGAGCTCCGGCGCGACGTCGCCGAGCCGCTCCGGCTTCTGCTCGATGATCATGCGCGCCGCTTCGGTGAGGGGACGGCCGCTCACGTCGCAAGGCAACCGCCCGCACAAGAGCTCGAAGAGGACGACGCCGAGCGAGTACACGTCGCAGCGCGTGTCGATCCCGCGTGGATCGCCGAGCGCTTGCTCGGGGCTCATGTACGCGAGCGTGCCGACGACTTGTCC
>CAZQHA010000751.1:0-1909 GCA_964592795.1 uncultured Planctomycetaceae bacterium
CGCTGAAGACCGCGTTCGACTGGAAGGTGCGCAAGTTCGGGTTGGAGAACGTGACCGACGACGGCGCGAGCCTGGTCGTGCTGCACTTCAAGGCCGCGTTCCACGGGCGGTCGGGCTACACGATGTCGCTGACGAACACCGATCCCAAGAAGATCGCGCTGTTCCCGAAGTTCGACTGGCCGCGCGTCCACAATCCTTCGATCGAGTTCGCGCTCGACGGATCGATCCAGAACGACGTCGAAGCCGAGGAAGCGCGCTCGGTGCGCGAGATCGAGGCCGCGTTCGGAAAGTACGGCAACAAGGTCGCGTGCATCATCATCGAGCCGATGCAGGGCGAGGGCGGCGACAACCACTTCCGCCCCGAGTTCCTGAAGAAGCTGCGCCAGCTCGCGGACGAGAACGAGGCGCTGCTCATCTTCGACGAGGTGCAGACGGGCTTCTTCGGATCGGGCAAGCCCTGGCTCTGGCAGCACCTCGGCGTCGCGCCCGACGTCGTCGTCTTCGGCAAGAAGACGCAAGTGTGCGGCATCTACGCCAGCCGCCGCGTCGACGAGGTCGACGACAACGTCTTCCAGAAGGCCGGGCGCATCAACTCGACGTGGGGCGGCAACCTGACCGACATGGTGCGCTCGAAGCGCTTCATCGAGATCATCCTCGAGGAGAAGCTCGGCGAGAACATCGCGCGGATGGGCAAGCACTTCATCGAAGGTCTGCGCAAGCTCGGCCGCGAGCGCGGCGGAATCACCAACGTGCGCGGCATCGGATCGCTCGCCGCGTTCACGCTGCGCACGCCCGACGCGCGCCAGGCGATGCTGATGGACCTGCGCGAGAAGGGGCTGCTCGCGCTGTCCTCGGGCGAGCGCTCGATCCGCTTCCGGCTGCCGCTCGTCGTGCAGAAGTCCGAGGTCGAGCACGCGCTCGATCGGATCGCGGCGTGCTTGCCCTCCCGGGTGCACGCCTAGCGGATCCACCGATGGACGGCTTCCGCCGCGGGGCTTAGGCTTGGGGGTCATGCGCGGCGCGGTCCTCTTCCTCGCGGTCGCCCTCGCGGCCGGCTGCTCGTCGTCGAAGCCCGACGACGCCGCGCCCGTCGTCGAGACGCACGTCGAGCCGGCCGTGCTCGGGCACTTCACGACGCGCAATCACCGCGTGACGTGGCTCGTGTCCGACGAAGGCGCGCGCTTCACCGTGCGGACCGACGCGTACGAGCTGCTCGCGTCCGAGCTGACCGCGGCCGAGGTCGAAGCGCGCTTCCCCGAGCTGCGCGACATCGTTCGCGCGGCCGTGGCGGGCGAAGCCGACGAGCTCCTCGACCCCTCGAGCTCGTGCGGCACCGGCGCGATCCTCGACGCGTCCGCGCCTGCCGACTTGTATTGACCGCGCCTCGCGCGGTTGGCCGACCGTCGTTTTTCGGGGGAAGCTTCCTGCGCGCGGGCCATGCCCAGGGAGCCTTCCGTGAATTCTTTTCATGAGCGAGCGCCGGCCCACCTCCAGGACGAGGTCTGGCGGCGGCTGTGCGAGCGACAGAGCCCCGCGCTCGCGTCCGCGATGTGCCGCGAGTTCCGCGCGGGCTTCGCGCGCATCGCGTTCGATCCGACGCGCATGCCGACGCACGCGGAGCTGTCGCGACGCCTCTTCGACGCCTGCGGCTGGAACATAGAGACCGTGCCCGGCCTGATCCCGGTCGACGACTTCTTCGCGCTCCTCCGCGATCGACGGTTCCCGTCCCCGGAGTGGATCCGTCACCCCGACGATCTCGAGTACACGCCCGCCCCGGATCTCTTCCACGACGTCTTCGGCCACTTGCCGCAGCTCTGCGCGCCGGCGATCCGCGAGGCGATCGAGGCGCTGGCGGAGCGCGCACGCGGCGCGACACAGTCGGAGCTCGTCGACATCGAGCGCGTGTACT
>CAZQHA010000752.1:0-1904 GCA_964592795.1 uncultured Planctomycetaceae bacterium
GGCGTCCACGCGAAGAACTTGCCTTCGACGCCCTCGCTGTCGGCGTCTTGCGAGCTCGCGAAGCCGCCGCTCTCCGTCTGCATCTCGCGCAGCGCCCAGTCGCACGTGTCGCGCGCGACGTCGGCGTACGACGAGCGCCCGGTGATCGCGTGCGCCTCGAGGTACGCGGGAACGAGCAGCGCGTTGTCGTAGAGCATCTTCTCGAAGTGCGGGATCAGCCACTTCTCGTCGGTGCTGTAGCGGTGGAATCCGCCGCCGATCTGGTCGTGGATCCCGCCTTCCGCCATCCGATCGAGCGTCGTGGTCGCCATCGCGAGCGGCGCGTCCTTGCGCGTGCGCGCCGCGTGGCGGAGCAGGATCCGGATGTCCATCGCGTGGGGGAACTTCGGAGCGCCGCCGAAGCCGCCCCACTCGGGATCGAAGCTCTGCGCCAGCGCCGCGAGCGATCGATCGAGCACGCCCGGGTCGATCTCCGCCGTGGCGTTCCACCGCCCTTCGTCGGCGATGCGTTGCGCCATGTTCCGCCCTTGGCGCACCACGTTCTCGCGGCTCTCGTTCCACGCGCGCGCGAGACCGGCGAGAACGTCGGCGAAGCCGGGACGGCCGTGCGCGCCGCGCGGCGGGAAGTACGTGCCGCCGAAGAACGGCTCGAGCTCGGGCGTGAGGAACACGCTCATCGGCCAGCCGCCACCGCCGGTCATCGCCTGGACCGCCTTCATGTAGATCTCGTCGATGTCCGGCCGCTCTTCGCGATCGACCTTGATGTTGACGAAGCTCTCGTTCATCAGGCGCGCGATGCCCGCGTGCTCGAACGACTCGCGCTCCATCACGTGACACCAGTGGCACGCGGAGTAGCCGATCGAGAGGAAGATCGGCTTCGACTCGCGCTTCGCGCGCTGGAGCGCCTCCGGTCCCCACGGGTACCAGTCCACGGGATTGCGTGCGTGTTGCAGCAGGTACGGGCTCGTCTCGCGGGCCAGACGGTTGGTCGGGGTGTCCGTCGCTTCGCTCATCGTGTTTTCGCGCGGAAGGAGGAGATCGTAGGACGTCAGCGTACGTAGCCGAGCCGCTTCAGATCCTCGAGCACTTCAGGGTTGATCTCTTCTTGGCCCACGCGACGCGGAGCGGGCGCCGACTTCAGCGCGTCGGCCAGCCAGTCGTCGAGCCCTTCCGACAGCCGGTCGGCGATGTCCGGTCGCGTCGCGGCGAGGTCGCGCGTCTCCCGCGGATCGTCCTTCACGTTGAACAACATGCGCGCGCCGCCGCTGGAGCGGAAGAGCTTCCACTCGCCCTGACGATACGACTGGATCGACGTGTCGATCCGCGAGAAGTCGAACGCCTTCAGCGTCGGGTCGTTCTTCAGGGTCTGGATGGGCCGGTGGTACTCGGACACGAGGACACGGTCCGCGTCGATCGAGTCGTCCGCGCTCGGAAGTGGGCGTGCGCCGAGCGGGATCTTGTCGAGGCCGATCTCGGGCGCTCCGAGAGTGACGCACGTCGCGAACAAGTCCTGGACCTGGACTGGATGCGCGAGCCGGACTCCGCCCGGGTAGAGGAACGGCGCGTGGACGACGAGCGGCACGCGCACGAGCTCGTCGTACAGGTTGAGCGAGAAGTTCGCTTCGTGACCGAGCTTGCCGTGCTCTCCGACCTGCTCGCCGTGGTCCGATGTCACGATGAAGATCGTGTCATCGAGCATCCCGAGCTCGCCGATCAGGTCGAAGAGCTCTCCCACGCGCGCGTCGAGATAGCGGATTTCCCCGTCGTAGAGTCCCGACAGCGCCGCGAACTGCGACTGCGAGAGGCGCAGGCGCCCCACGTCCGCCGCCGCCGGATCGCATGGGACCGCGAGCGCTTCCTCGACCGTCGTCGACGCGGGCAGGAACTCGCGCGCGTTCTCGGGC
>CAZQHA010000753.1:0-1902 GCA_964592795.1 uncultured Planctomycetaceae bacterium
CTGGGGAGGATCTCGTACAGCTCCTCGACGTCGGCGTTGCGGAGCCGAATGCACCCTTCGCTGCGGTCGTGTCCGATGCTGTCCGGATCGTTGGTGCCGTGAAATCCAAGGCGCGAGGCACTCCCGTCGGGGTTGAGCCAGCTGATCCAGCGCGTTCCCAGCGGGTTCGCAGGATCGCCGAACGGGACGGGCTCCTTGCCGGGCGGGAACCACATGGGTTCAGTGCGTTTCTCGCCCACGGTGTAGCTGCCGGGCCGGGTTTCGCTCCCGGTCTTTCCGATTCCCGCTTCCCACGCCCCCGCCACCACGTCTCCAAGGACGTAGAACACCCAGTGAGCATCGAGATCGACGAGGACGTGTGCGCGCGTCGTGGGCACGCGCAGCGTTTGGCCCGGCTGAATCGTCGTGCCGCGGATGCCGTTGGCGCGTTCGATCTGGCCCGTGCACACGAGCAGGTCCGGATGCTGCTCGATCACGCGCTTGCGAATGCTGATCAAGCTGTCACCCCTCTCGACCTTCACGTCGATCGAGGGCCAGTCGCCGGTCTTATCCCAGGAATACCGCGACTGGGCGCGCGCCAACGCAGCGCTCCACCGCCGCAACGTCTCGGCGTCGGCTGGCCACGGCGCCTCGAGCTCCTCGAGCATCAAGTCCGAATACAGCCGGGACGCATCGCGATACTGCGCCGCCACGAGTGCGCGCTCCGCGTCGTGAGCGAGCCAGCACATTGCCGCGGCCCGGACCAGCGGGGCCTCCGTCGAGGCGGAAGCGGGAACCGCGCGCAGGTCGACTGCGCCGGCGAGCTGGTCGAGGAGCTGGATCTCATCCACGCTCAGGCCGGCCGCGTCGCGAGCACTCTGCGCTGCGGCGCGGCTCTCGTCCGCCGATCGGCTCGCGAGCCCCGCGAAGACGATCGCAAAGGCGCGTTGCGCAGCGGGCAGGTCTCGCGCCTTCGAGCTCAGGAAGTCGGCGAGCCGTCCGGGCCGATGCACCAGCTCGCTCGCGACAGCGATCTCCAGCGCGCGGTCGCTCGGTGCTGCGGGCGCGGGAGTCGCCGCCAGAACCGAATCGGCAGTCGTGGCGCTCGCCGACGCGGCCTCCGAAGCGCGTGACACGGCATCGATCGTCGAATTCGCGTGAGGCACGCCGCGAGGTTCGTTCGAATCGTCCCCGACCGGCGCCGCGACATCCGCAGCGACGTCGGCAGGGACGGAAGTCTCGACGGGAAGCAGCACGCCAGGCGCGTCCGTCTCCGTCGCCTCGGATTTCGCGCGGGCGAGGCCCGAGTTCTCCCACACGAACCACAGGAGTGCTCCCCCCAGGAGCAAGTACACGATCGCGCGCATTGCCGGCACACCCTCGATTTCAGCCCTCGGAGCAGCGCAGTCCGACGTGGAACCTGCGCCGCGACCGGATGATAGCGGTGTCGGACGTGGCAACACACACACGCCGTCGGAAACCAGCCGACTCGAGCTCGGCGCACGGCGAGGGAACGCACCGCAGAGGGCGCGTGCTTCACGTTCGCGATGGGTCGTTGGCGCGCACTGCCGCGCGCGCTCGGCGCTCACAGCGATTTCGCCCCGCATCGATCGCGACGACGAGAACGACACGCTCAGACGTCGCGAGCGACGCAGCTTGCGTTCGAACGGACGTTACGCGCGAACGCGCTCGAGGAGAATCGGGGGCCCCAGCGTTGCCGTGCCGGTCGTGACCCGGAACCATTTGGTTCCAGGGGGGCCCAACACGGCGCGGGGTTGCCGCGCCATCGAACAGGGCCCTCGTATAGGCATTCGGCTCCGGGGTGCTGGACAGGACACCTGCACGCCAGGGCTACCCCGTGCGCACAACCCTAGCCCGCACTCGCGCGCGGAACAATCGATTGATCGATCGATCGTGCCGTGC
>CAZQHA010000754.1:0-1891 GCA_964592795.1 uncultured Planctomycetaceae bacterium
CGCGTCCGACACGAGCCTGTGTGTCTTGAACGGCGGCGCGTGGGCGGAGCTCAGCCCCGATGGCTCGCGCATCGTCACCGCCTCGACCGACGGCACGGCGTACGTCTGGGACGCCGCGAGCGGAACGGAAGAGCTGCGTCTCGTGGGCCACACGGCCGCGCTGACGCACGCGGCGTTCAGCCCGAAGGGATCGCGCATCGTCACGAGCTCGGACGACGGCACCGCGCGCGTGTGGGACGCCGAGCGCGGCAACGAGCTCGCGCGATTCACGGCCGGAGGCAAGATCGACAAGGCGTCCTTCGTCTCCGGCGGATCGCACGTGGTCACGGTTTCCACCGACGACCGCACGATCCGGACCTTCGACGTCGCGCGGGGCGCGGAGTGCGCGCGCTTCGCATTCGATTCGCCGCTCGCGTCGAGCGTCGCGGTCGAGCCGAACGGCTCGCGGATCGCCGTGGCGTCGGCGGACGGCGCCCAGGTGTGGGATGCCGTCACGCGCGAGGAGTTGGCCCGTTTCGCGGGCCGCACCACGCTGGCGGCTTTCAGCGCGGACGGAACGAAGGTCGCCACGGGCGGAGCCGACGACACGGTTCGGATCTTCGACTCGTCGACCGGCTCCGAGGTGCGCCGTTTGTCCGGTCACACGAAATGGCTCCAGTGCGTGTCGTTCAGTCCGGATGGATCGCGGATCGCGACCTCCGCGTTCGACAGCACCGCGCGCCTGTGGGACGTCGAGAGCGGTCGAGAGCTGGCCCGACTCGAGGGTGACCTGCTCGCCGCGGCGACCTTCGCGTTCGATCCGACGAGCTCGCTCATCGCATTGACGCACCAGGAGCTGTGCGGACCTCGTCTGTGGGATCCGGCCCGGAGCCAGGAGATGCCCCGGCTGGAAGGACACATCGGTCCGATCGGGCATGCGGCGTTCAACGCCGACGGAACACGGCTGCTCACTTGCTCGAACGACGGCACGACCCGCGTGTGGGACGCGGCGCGCCGGAGCGAGCCGGGCACGCTCGTCGTCCATTCGACCGTCCAGACGGCCGAATTCAGCCCCGACGGCGCGCGGGTCGTCACGGGATCGACGGACGGCTCGGTGCTCGTCTTCGATGCGACGACCGGAGCGATGCTGGCTCGTCTCGACGGGCTCACGGGCTTCGTCGATCGTGCGCGGTTCACGCAGGGCGGCGAGCGCATCGTCGCATCGGCGAGCGACGGCAGCGCCTGCACGTGGGACGCGGCGAGCGGCAAGCTCGTCGCTCGGATCCCGGGCGCGGCGGGCTCGGTCAACGCGTGGTTCAGCGCCGATGGATCGCTCGTCGCGCACGTGACGCCCGACCGGAACGTCCGTCTCGTGGATGCGTCCACCGGCCGCACGATCGCGGAGCTGCAGCGTGGAAACCAACCGAGCTCGTCGCGTGCGCGCTTCAGCCGTTTCCTGTCGAGCGACGACTGGGCCGTCTTCAGCCCCGACGGCTCGCGCGTCGTCGTCGAATCCCCAGGCGGCGAGGCCGTCGCCTACGACACCGCGACGGGGCTCAAGGCCGCGGAACTCCGCGGCCACGGCGCGCGCGTCCGCTACGCGGAGTTCGATCGCCGCGGGGCACGCATCGTCACCGCGTCCGAGGATGGCACGGCGCGCGTGTGGGACGCCGCGAGCGGAGCCGAGCTCGCGCGCCTGAAGGGTCACACCGCCGCCGTGCTTCAGGCCTGCTTCAGCCCCGACGGCTCCCGTGTCGTGACCGCGGCCTGGGACCGCGCGCCGCGCGTGTGGGACGCGGAGAGCGGTCGTGAGCTCGCGCAGCTTCGTGGCCACACCTCCGCGCTGTTCGGTGTCTCGTTCAGCCCCGACGGTTCGCGCATCCTGACCGTCGCCGGCACGTCGGCGCGCTTG
>CAZQHA010000755.1:0-1889 GCA_964592795.1 uncultured Planctomycetaceae bacterium
GCCGGCATGCCGCTCGAGGAAGCCGGTCGGCGCTACTCGATGCTCACGATCGGCGACGGCCTCGTCAGCCAGATCCCGGCGCTCTTCATCTCGACGGCGGCCGCGGTCCTCGTCACGCGCAACACGAGCGACGAGTCGCTCGGCACCGATCTCCTGGCGCAGATGAGCGGACGTCCGCGCGCGACACTGATCGCGGCAGGCGTGATGTTCGTGATCGGCTGCCTGCCGGGCATGCCGCGCATCCCGTTCTTCATCCTCGCGCTCGTGCTGGCCGTGACGTGGCGCGCGACGCGCCCGGCCGCGGCGAAAGCCGCGGCCATGAATACGGTGCGCGGCGAACCCGCGACGGACGCATCGAAGCCCGCGAAGGAGGACGAGCGCGCGGTCGAGCTCCTGCAAGTCGACCGCGTCGCGCTCGAGATCGGGTACCGCCTGATCCCGCTCGTCCAGGACAAGAGCGGCACGGGGATCCTCGATCACATCAGCCAGCTGCGCAAGCGCTTCGGCTCGAAGGAAGGCATCGTGATCCCGCCGGTGCGCGTGAAGGACAACATCCGGCTCGCGCCGAGCGGCTACCGCGTGCTGCTCGGGGGACAGGAGATCGCGCGCGGCGAGATCGAGCCGGGCTCTCTGCTCGCGATGGACAGCGGCACCGCCAGCGGGAAGATCAAAGGCAAGCCGACGAAGGATCCCGCGTTCGGGCTGCCCGCGTGGTGGATCCCCGAAGCGCTGCGCGACGAAGCGGAGGTGCTCGGGTACACGGTGATCGATCCGACGAGCGTGCTCGTCACGCACCTCTCGGAGACGCTGCGCGCGTCGATCGGCGAGCTCCTCTCGCGCGACGACGTCAAGGAGATCGTCGACAACGTGAAGAAGGTCGCGCCGGCCGTCGTCGAGGAGCTGATCCCCGAGAAGATGAGCTACGGCGACGTGCAGCGCGTCCTGCGCAACCTGCTGCGCGACGGCGTGTCGATCCGGAACATGCCGGCGATCCTCGAGGTGCTCGCCGACAACGGGGCGAAGACGAAGGATCCCGACGCGCTCACCGAGCTCGTGCGCCAGCGGCTCGGCCGCGCGCTGTGCGAGATGCACGCCGACAAGAGCGGCACCGTGCACGCGGTGACGCTCGATCCGGAGATCGAGACGCGGCTCGCCGCCGCCGTCGGCCTGACGAAGGACGCGGACGCCGCCGCGGTGAACCCCGCGTGGCTCCAACAGCTCATGGAGAAGATCGGCGCGTCGCTCGCCAACGCGGCGAAGGGCGGGCACGACGTCGTCTTGCTCGTGCGCTCGAACGTGCGCCGCTTCCTCTCGGAGCTCGCGCGCGCGTCGCTGCCGAAGGTGGCGGTGCTCTCCTACAACGAGGTCGTCCCGGCGCGCTCGGTCGAGACGGCCGCGATCGTCCGCATGGAGGAATGAGATGCAGATCCATCACGTGACCGGGGCGAGCCTGACGGACGCGCTGCTGCGCGCGCGGCGCGCGTTCGGCGAGGAAGCGCTCGTGATCAGCCAGGAGCTCGTCGCGGGCGGTGGCGTGACGTTGGCGGTGGCCCGTCGCCGCGTGCCGAATGGCGCGCGGCATCCGACGCTCGGTCCCGAAACCGTCGCGGCGCCCCGCTCCGGTGTGTCGCCGCGCCTCGCCGAAGTCGCACGAGCCCTGCGTCGCACCGGCGCGTCGGACGCCTTGGTCGACCGCGTCGTCTCCGCGATCGGGCCGAAGCTCGAGAGCGGCGCGCACGTGCTCGACCTCGCCGCGGAAGCGGTCGGCGCGCTGTTCCCGATCGCGAGGTTGCCGCGGCTTCGCACCGCCACGCGCGTGCTCGCGTTCGCGGGCGCGACGGGCGTCGGCAAGACGACGAGCCTCGTCAAGCTCGCCGCCCGTCTGGCGC
>CAZQHA010000756.1:0-1883 GCA_964592795.1 uncultured Planctomycetaceae bacterium
TGGTGCCTTTCGGCTGCGACATCCATCCGTGGATGAAGGCCTGGGTCTATGCCTGCGACCATCCTTTCTTCGCGGTCAGCGCCGCCGACGGGACGTTCACGATCTCGGGGCTGCCGCCGGGCGAGTACGAAATCGAGGCTTCCCACGAGAAGCTCGGGAAAAAAACGAAGAACGTCACCCTGTCCGCCGGCGGAACGGCGGACATCGAGCTCGTCTACGTGGGCAAGTAGCGCGGCGCGCGGGCGTTGACCTCTCGTCGCCGCTCTCGCATAGTCCTGCCCCTCCCGCGTCCGCGGTACTCCACTCGCTCGGCTCGCCAACCCCTACGACGGACGAAACCATGCACCCTGCAGTTCTCCTCGCGGCATTCAGTGGTCACGACCTCGGCAACGCGATCTTCCGCTGGGCTCACATCGTCGCCGGCGTGCTGTGGATCGGGCACCTCTACTTCTTCAACTTCGTCAACGCGGAGCTCGCGAAGACCTACGACGCCGACTCGAAGAAGAAGGTGATCCCCGAGCTGATGCCGCGCGCGCTGTACTGGTTCCGGTGGGGCGCGGCCTGGACGTGGATCACCGGCCTCCTGCTCGCCGCGATGCTGTACTGGTTCGGCCCGTACTTCACGACCGACGGCACGCGACCGGGCGCGGGTCAATGGGGCGGCGCGCTCGCGTTCATCGTCGTCGGCTTCCTCGTGTACGACGCGATCGCGAAGGCGCTCGTGAAGCAGCCGATGGTCGCGCTGTGGATCTGGTACGTGATCGCGATCGGGTTCGCGTGGGCGATGAAGGAGCTCGAGTTCTTCGGCGCGTCCGACCGCGCGACGATGATCCACGTCGGCGCGCTCCTCGGCACCGCGATGGCCGCGAACGTGTGGATGCGCATCTGGCCGGCGCAGCAGCGGATCATCACCGCGATCAAGGGCGGTCAGGCGCCGAACGCCGCCGATCCGGCGATGGCGGGACTGCGCTCGAAGCACAACACGTTCATGTCGGTGCCGCTGCTCATGCTGATGCTCAGCGTGCACGGGAGCGCGGGCGCGGGCGTCACGTTCGGCGAGCCGTGGATGTGGGTGCTCGGCCTGTGCGCCGTCGGATTCGTCGCGACGCAGTGGCTATACTCGAAAGCGACGCAAGTCAAAGGCTTCTGAGAGCACGCGCGCCTTGCGTCGAGCGCGAGCGCGCCCGCCCCGGCGCGCTCGCGGCGTTTCGGGAGAGCGGCGGTGCCACGGACGCGACGTGCGCGCAAGCGATGTCGCGCCGCCGCAAGGCTTCCACGAAGTCGCGCTCCGCGAAGAAACGGCGACCCGCCGTGCGCCGTCCGTCGAGCTGATTCGAGTCGCGTCGCGCCATGACGGGGGCGGATGCCGATCGCCCAAGAGGATTCGACCTCGCCGCGCGCGCTCGTCGCCCGCCCCCGTGCATACGTCGCGCCCGCATCAGACAGCCAGCTTGGAGAAACCTCGACGCTGCGCCCCCTCGATTCCTCTCCTCCTCCTAGAGAGCACCGAGGGCGCGCGGCACTGGCTCCACGTCGACGACATCGAGCGCCGCGGCGATCGGTGTCCGGACGTGATCCGACGAATCCGGGTTCCGGGACGCGATCTGCACGTTCGAGCTCCGCTCTATCCAATTCATGAACCCGACGCGGTGCACACCGCCTCAAGAGTAGAAACGCGAGGTCCCTACATGTCCGTGTCACCGCAGCAGAGATGGCGCTTGATCGGTTCGTTGACCGTCGTGATCGCGAGCGCGATGGTCCCGCCGTCCTACTCACAGTCGTTCCATCATGCCCCTCCGCACTCACCCGACGTGCGGGTTCGTAGCGGGCCGCAGTTCGATGTTCCGCTGTTCCCGACGCCCCTGTTCTCCAGCGGAGGAAGC
>CAZQHA010000757.1:0-1882 GCA_964592795.1 uncultured Planctomycetaceae bacterium
GAGCAGGATCGCCAGCCCCGTCGCCGCGCCGAGCGCGATCGGCAGCATCAGCGCCACACGAACCGCGCGCAGTACCTCCTGACGAAGCACTTCGCCCGCTGGCACGGCAACCTCGCGGTGTGCGGCGATCCGGACCAATCGATCTACGCTTGGCGCGGCGCCGACATCCGCAACATCCTCGAGTTCGAGAAGGACTTCGGCGCGCCGGCGGTCGTCAAGCTCGAGCAGAACTACCGCTCGACGGGCAACATCCTCAAGGCCGCGCAGTCGGTGATCCAGCACAACCGCGCGCGCAAGGCGAAGGAGATCTGGACGCAGGCCGGCGAAGGGCAGAAGCTCGCGCTCCATCTGTGCGCCGACGAGAACGACGAGGCGGGGGAGATCGCGCGCCGCATCCACGAGCTCCGGCAGCACGGACGGCGCCTCGACGAGGTCGCGGTCTTCTACCGCGTGAACTTCATGCAGCGGGCGCTCGAGACCTCGCTGCGCCTGGCGCGCGTCCCGTACCAGGTGATCGGCGGCCTCGAGTTCTACGAGCGCCGCGAGATCCGCGACCTGATCGCGTACTTGAAGCTCGTCGTCAACCCCGCCGACGACATCGCGTTCCGCCGCGTCGTCAACGTCCCGCAGCGCGGCATCGGCGACAAGAGCCTCGAGACGCTCGCCGAATGGGCGCGCGACCGGCGCGTGCCGCTGATCCGCGCGGTAAAGTCGCAGGAAGCGCTGGCGAGGATTCGCGGGCGCGCGCGCGCGGGACTGGCGGAGTTCGCGGAGCTCATCGCGCGTCTCGAGCCGCTGCGCGACCAGGACGCGTCGCTCGCGCTCGATCACGTGCTCGAGGCGATCGACGTCGGCAAGTGGCTCTCCGAGATGGACGACCAGAGCGGCGTCGACCGCGAGGCGAACATCGAGGAGCTCTGCGCGCACGCGCGCGCGTACGACCGAATGGGCAGCGGTGACGCGAACGCGGCCGGCGAGGTCCGGATCGGCGGGCTGCGCGGCTTCCTGCAGGAGATCGCGCTCGTCAGCGACACCGATCAGCTCGAGGAGAACACCGAGAAGGTGACGTTGATGACGCTGCACTCGGCCAAGGGGCTCGAGTTCCCGGTCGTCTTCATCGCGGGCGTCGAGGAGGAGCTGCTGCCGCACTCGCGCTCGATCGCCGAGACCCTGGACGACGGCGAGGACAGCGGCGTGGAAGAAGAGCGGCGGCTCTTCTACGTCGGGCTCACGCGCGCGAAGGAGCGCGTCATCCTGACGCACGTGCGCGAGCGCACCCACTTCGGACAGATGAGCTTCCGCACGCCGTCGCGCTTCCTCGAGGAGATTCCCAACGATCTCATCGATGGAATGGAGCGCGATCCCGACGAAGCGCAGATGCTCGGCGCGTACGATCCGCCGCCGCAAGTCGAAGAGGTCCGCGCGGGCGACCACGTGGAGCACACGCACTTCGGCCGGGGAACGGTCGAGCGCGTCATCGGGATGGGCATCAACGCGCGCGCGACCGTGCGCTTCAGCGGCGCCGGGACGCGCGAGCTCCTGCTCCAGTACGCCAACCTGAAGGTCATCGGGAGATCCGCGCGGTGACGGACGCAGTGAAGCCGGACGAGCTCGAGGCGCGGCTCGCGCGCCTCGTCGAGGAAGCGCGCGGGACGGGCCGGCTCGCGGAGCTCGAGCGCGCGTTCCGGAAGCTCGTGAGCACGGGGACCGCACCGATGAAGCCGGGCGACGAGTCGCCCGGCGGCGGCGGCGGCGGCGACGTACCGATGCGCTACGGCCTCGTCGGCGACAGCCCGCCGATGCGCGCGGTGTTCGAGCTGATCGCGAAGGTCGCGCCCGCCGACGTGCCCGTCTTGATCCACGGCGAGACCGGCACGGGCAA
>CAZQHA010000758.1:0-1873 GCA_964592795.1 uncultured Planctomycetaceae bacterium
TACAAGAAGTACTTCGAGCGCGATGCGGCGCTCGCACGCCGATTCCAAGTCGTCAAGGTCGAGGAGCCCAACGAGGCGATCGCCGTGCAGATCATGTCGGGCCTCGTGCCTCTGATGGAAAAACACCACAACGTGCGGATCCTCGAAGAGGCGGTCACGGCATCGGTGCGCCTCTCGAGTCGGTTCATCACCGGGCGGCAGCTGCCCGACAAGTCCGTGAGCTTGCTCGACACCGCGTGCGCGCGCGTCGCGCTCAGCCAATCGGGTGTGCCGTCCGCGATCGAGGATTGCCGGCGTCGCATCGCACAGATCGCCGCGAGCATCGCGATCCTGGAGCGAGAGCAAGTCGCGCGGCCGATCCACGGAGAGCGAATCGCGCAGCTCGCGAGCGATCGCAACGCGTCGGACAAGGAGCTCGCCGCCCTCGAGGAACGTTGGAAGAAGGAGATGTCGCTGGTCGCGAAACTCCGCGAGGAACGCACCAAGCTCGAGAGCATGCTCTCGAGCAACGGTGCAGCGAAGGGCGGTGCACCGCAGCAAGCAGCGTCACCCGGCGAGGCCAGCGCGCTGCGTTCGAGCATGGAGTCGTTGCGGGCGCAGCTCGGCGCGCTCCAGGGCGAATCACCGCTCGTCCAAGATCAGGTCGACGCCCAAGCCATCGCCGAGGTCGTTTCGAACTGGACCGGCATTCCGGTCGGACGCATGGTCGCGGACCAGATTCGAACGGTCCTCAACCTGCGGCAAGCGCTCGAAGCTCGCATCGTCGGGCAATCGCACGCGCTCGAAGCGCTGGCACAGAGCATCCGCACGAGCCGCGCGAACTTGACGGACCCCCGGCGTCCGATCGGTGTCTTCCTCTTGGTAGGCACGAGCGGCGTCGGGAAGACGGAGACCGCGATCGCGCTCGCCGACGTGCTCTACGGAGGCGAGCAGAACATGACCGTCATCAACATGTCGGAGTTCAAGGAAGAGCACAAAGTCTCGCTCCTGATGGGCTCGCCTCCGGGATACGTCGGGTACGGCGAAGGCGGCGTGCTGACCGAAGCCGTACGGAGAAAGCCGTACAGCGTGCTGCTTCTCGACGAGATCGAGAAGGCACACCCGGGCGTGCAGGACGTCTTCTACCAGGTGTTCGACAAGGGCTCGATGCGCGACGGCGAAGGTCGGGACATCGACTTCCGCAACACCGTGATCCTGATGACGACGAACGCGGGCACGGAGACGATCATGTCCTTGTGCGCGGATCCGTCCACGACGCCGGACGCCGCGGGCCTGAAAGAGGCGTTGCGCCCCGAGCTCTTGAAGACGTTCAAGCCCGCGTTCCTCGGCCGAGTCTCGATCCTGCCCTATTTCCCGCTGTCGGACGACGTGTTGAAAGGCATCGTGCGTCTCAAGCTCGACAAGATCGTCCGCCGCGTGCGCGACAACTATCGAGCGACTTGCGGATACGCACCCGAGCTCGTCGACGCCGTCGCGGCGCGCTGCAAGGAGGTCGAGAGCGGCGCGCGCAACGTCGACCACATCCTCAGTCAGTCGATGTTGCCCGAGCTCGCGATCGAGTTCCTCGCGCGCATGGCCGACGGGAAGACGGTTCGCGACGTGCGCATCGGCGTTGACGGCGACGGACGCTTCAATTACGCTCTCGCCGCCGAGTAGGCACCGCGTGTGAGCATCCCGCACATTCCTGCCGGTCCGATCCGTCGTCAGCGTGCTCGTTCCGCGTTGGAGGCCGCGTCGATCCGATCGGCTTCGTTCTTTCGGACACTGGCATTTCGACACCGGGCGCGTTGCTCGTGCCTCCAGTATCCGGAAACCTGCTTCGACAACCCAGCGGGCGTCCCCTGACAATCGACGACGTGCGCAAAGCCGTGGG
>CAZQHA010000759.1:0-1872 GCA_964592795.1 uncultured Planctomycetaceae bacterium
GGTGCGACCACGACTCGACGAGCTCCGACCACGAGCGCAACGCCGGGTTCTGTCGGATCAGAGCGAGGTCGTCGTACACGAACTCGCCGCGCAGCGAAGGCCACAGCGCGATCGCGATCGTCGCCAAGGTGAGCGCGAGCAGGCCCAACGAGGCGCGCGACGGGCGTGACGGTTCGGTCGTGCGCGCGGCGGCGCTCGCGGCGGTCATGGGCTTGGTGTAACCGACGGCCCGCGGCGTCTCCACTCGCCGGCGTCGGACGAGCTCCCAAAATGCGCGAGCCCGGGCGTCGTCGGACGCCCGGGCTCGATGTCTGAGTGCTTCGTGGTCGCTAAACAGGATGGACGGACCGGGCGACCTTGACTGCGCGGGTTACGCGTGGTCGAGCACGAGCCCAAACCGCGGCGCAGAGCCGCAAAGGAGGCCCGGTCCATGCGAAGCAAGGCGAAGTTTATCGGACTCGACGTTCACAAGGACACGATCAGTGCGGCGCTCGTCGATGGCGGTCGCATCGGCGAGGCGCGCGAGCTTGGGCGCATCGCTCACGATGTGCCGCGGCTCTTGAAGCTGCTCGCTCGTGTCGGCCCGCCGCAGGTGTTGCACGTGGCCTACGAAGCGGGTCCGACCGGCTACGGTCTGTGCCGTACGCTGCGCGCGCAAGGCATCGACTGCATCGTGGTCGCACCTTCGAAGACGCCGGTGCGCAGCGGCGACCGGGTCAAGACCGACCGCCGCGATGCCGCTCGGCTGGCGCACTACCTGCGCACCGGCGATCTGGTCGCTGTCGACATCCCCTCCGTCGAGCTAGAAGCGTTGCGCGACATGGTTCGTCTGCGCGAAGACGCTGTCTGGGCGCTTCAGAAAGCGCGCCAGCAGCTCTTGGGCTTTCTCCTGCGACAGGGGCGGCGCTACAGCGGCAAGAGCCATTGGACACTTCAGCACGTCACCTGGATCCGCGCGCAGCGCTTCGAGCTCGAAGGCCTACGGCGCGTGCTCGACCACTCGCTGGCCGAAGTGCTGCGTCTGGGCGAGCGTTTGGAGCAGTTGACGCTCGAGCTCGTCGACCAGATCGAAGCGCTGCCGCAGTCGGTCGGCTTCCACTACCTCCAGGCCCTGCGCGGCGTGCACACGATCGTGGCCTCGACGATCGTCGCCGAGTTGGGTGACCTGCGCCGCTTTGGGAGCGCGCGCCAGTTCATGAGCTACGTCGGACTGACGCCGTCCGAGCACTCCAGCGGAAACGACGTCCGCCGCGGACGCATCACCAAGGCCGGCAATCCTCACGTGCGACGGGTCTTGATCGAAGCTGCGTGGTGCGCGCGCTACAGACCGGCGCGCTCGCACCACATGCAGCTGCGCCTGGCGCGCGTGCCACCACCGATCCAAGACATCGCCTGGAAGGCACAGCTGCGGCTGCACCATCGCTACCGTCGCATGCGCGCTCGCGGCAAATCGCTGCAGCACACCATCGTCGCTATCGCGCGCGAGCTCGCTGGTTTCGTCTGGGCGATCGGCCAGCAGATCCCGCGCGCCGCCTGAACGGCGCACACCAAACCCAAGAGCTGGGAAGAACACGAGGACGGTGAGCCAATCGGGAACCACTGGGAGACGACCCTCGATCGTGCCAGTTGAGCACGCAGCTTCAAGCCGCCCACGCTCGCCGCTAAATCGAGGCTGATCTCCTCTTCGATTGCCTGCCCTGCGGTAACCAACCCGCGAATATCAAACTGATCACCGTCGCGTGAGCGATCCGAAGCTCACCGTCCTCGCCTTCCCCCTCCAATGCACACGAGGCCGACTGCTTGCGCAGCCGACCTCGCACAATCCGATCAGAACCAATCAACAACGGCGCTTGACTGGTCCGTCCATATCAC
>CAZQHA010000760.1:0-1870 GCA_964592795.1 uncultured Planctomycetaceae bacterium
GACTACTACCTGCGCGGCGCGGGCGCCGAGACGACGCTCGCGGACAACGGGCAGGTCGCGCTCGACCAGGTCGAGCAATCCGAGCGCGACGGTCGCCCCTTCGATCTCATCCTGATGGACATGCAGATGCCGGTGCTCGACGGCTACGAGGCGACGAGCCGATTGCGCGCGCGCGGATTCCAAGGCCGGATCGTCGCGATCACCGCGCACGCGATGAAGGGCGACCGCGAGAAGTGTCTGGCGGCGGGCTGCGACGAGTTCCTCGCGAAGCCGATCGACCGCGCGGCGTTGCTCGAGGCGTGCGCGATCGCGCTGCCCGCGCGGCGCTGAGTCACGACGTCAGGCCGAGAGGCCCGACCCGAGGCCCTTCGCAAGGAGCGCGCGGGCTTCCTGTGCCGGCAGCGGCCGGCTGAACAGGTAGCCCTGCGCCTCGTCGCACTCGAGCACGCGCAGGAACGCGAGCTGGCTGCGCGTCTCGACGCCCTCCGCGACCACGCGCAGCTTCAAGCTGCGGCCCATCAGCAGGATCGACGTCGTGATCGCCGCGTCGTCGGGGTTCGTGGTGACGTCGCGGATGAACGACTGGTCGATCTTCAGCGCGTCGACGGGGAAGCGCTTCAAGTACGACAGCGACGAATAGCCCGTGCCGAAATCGTCGATCGAGAGGTGCACGCCCATCTTCTTGATGTCGCGGAGCGTCGCGAGCGTCTCCTCGATGTTGCGCAGCAGGATGCTCTCGGTCAGCTCGAGCTCGAGCCACTCGGGCGCGAGGCCCGACTGCGCGAGCACGCGCGCGATCCGCACCTCGAGCTCGGGCTCCATGAACTGCACCGACGAGAGGTTCACCGCCATCCGCACCGGCGGCAGGCCCTCGTCCTGCCAGCGCTTGGCTTGCGCGCACGCGAGCTCGAGCACGTGCTCGCCGATCGGAATGATCAGCCCGGTGGCCTCGGCCAGCGGGATGAACTGCGCCGGCGGGATCATGCCCAGCTCGCCGTGCTGCCAGCGCACGAGCGCCTCGAACCCGACGATCCGTCCCGACGCGATCTCGACGCGCGGCTGGTAGTGCACGGAGAGCTCGTCGCGCTCGATCGCCTTGCGCAGCGCCGCCTCGAGCGCGTGCGATTCGAGCGCCAGCACGTTCATCGACGGCGCGAAGTACCGGATCCGCTCGCTCGCGTGCTCGCGCGCCGCCGCCAGCGCCTTGTGGGCCGCGGCGAGCAGCGGCTCGGCCCGCGTCGCGTCCGTCGGCGCGACGGCGATGCCGATCGCGATCGAGAGGGGCCAGTCCGCCGGGATCGCCGGGTCGGGCTTGCGCAGGTCCTCCTCGATCCGGTGCGCCACCTTGTACGCGTCCTGCGCGTCGATCAGGCCCGGGGCGATCACCGCGAACTCGTCGACGCCGATGCGCGCCAGGCTGATGTCGTACCGCCGGCTGCCCAGGCTCCCGAGCGTGTCGCGATGGCGTCGTCGACGTCGACGTGGAGCGCGAGCACCGCGACCTTGTCGCGCGGCGGCGCGGCACCCTCGAGCGCGTCCGACAGGCGCTCGAGCAGCCTGTGCCGATCGGCGATGCCGATCGGGCTGTCCAGCGCGAGGAGCTGGCGCACGCGCTCCTCGACCTCGCGCGCCGAGTTCACCTCTTGGATCACGCCGGCGATCGAGCGCCCGTTCGTCGAGTGGAAGCGCGCGTCGCCGATCTCGAATCGCACGCAGCGCGGCTCGCCGAGCGCGTGCACGACGCCGCATTCGATCGGCCCGAGCTGCGCCTCGCGCGACGCTTGCTCCAGCCAGCCGAGCACCATCCGCCGGTCCTCCGCGACGATGCGTTCGGCCGCCGTCGAGCGCGCGATCCAGCGCCCGTTCTCCG
>CAZQHA010000761.1:0-1861 GCA_964592795.1 uncultured Planctomycetaceae bacterium
TCGAGCGAGCTCGCGCGCGCGGGCGAACCGGAGCAGGCGCTGGCGGCGGCGCGCCGCGCACTGTCACTGGCGGAGAACGGCGACGCGGATGCGGCTCTGCTCGAACGCGCGCGGAGCTTCGTCGCAGCCGCGGAGCTCGAGCTGAGTGCGGCCGAGCGCGAGCGTACGCTGCGCGCACAGGAC
Organism: uncultured Planctomycetaceae bacterium; assembly: GCA_964592795.1. Classification (GTDB taxonomy): domain Bacteria; phylum Planctomycetota; class UBA1135; order UBA1135; genus JANLUN01. The sequence goes on from CAZQHA010000761.1 coordinate 184, forward strand.
GACGCGTTGCGCGAGCGGCTGATCGACCTGCGCTTGCGTCAGATCGCCGCCAACCACAACCACCCGCGCGAGATCGAGCTCGACGCAGACTTCGCGCGGGCCTTTCGCGAGTACGGTGTCGAGCTCGAGGGCGACGATCTCGTGCCCGCACTGACGCGCATTCGCGAGCGAAAGCTCGCCGGGGAAGTCGCGCTCGTGCTGGACGACTGGGGCCGCCTGCGCCGCCACGTGCGCGGAGACACGTCGAAGGAGTCGGAGAACCTGTTCCTCCTCGCGATGGATCTCGATCCCGATCCGGAGCGACTGCGAATGCGCGAAGCGATCGCGGCGCACGACCGTTCGGTGATGCTCGAGCTGACCTCGAAGGAGAACCTCCCGAAGCTCCAGCCCGGTTCGATCTCCATCCTCTGCGCCGAGCTTTGGGGAGATGGAAGCCCCGATCGGCAACCGGACGTCTACCGGATTCTGGAGCAAGCACTCCAGTTGTATCCGGGCGACTTCTTGCTGCAGGCCTTCGCCGGCTCGTTCTACCAGCAGGGCCAGCGCTTCGAGTCTGCTCTCGTCTGCCGCGCGGCGGCGATGAGCCTGCGACCGGGCGATCTCACCACGCGCGCGGACGTCGCGGAGTCGATGTGGTCGCTCGGACGGCTCACCGATGCGCAGTCGACGCTGCGGGCATGCGTGACCGCGGATCCGTCGAACGCGGTCGCTTGGCAACTCCTGAGCGCGGTCCAGATCGCGCTCGGTGATTTCGCGGGCGCGCTCGCGAGCGTGACGGACAAGCCCGGGATCGAATCCGATCCTGAGCTGCGCGTGGCGCTCTACATCGCGCAGTACTACGCCGGCATCCGGGTGCGCGAGCAGATTGAGCGCGACTTGGCGAACGAACCGACCTCGTACAACGTCGCCGCGTACTTGCTCGCGCTGACCGATCATCCCGATCCCAAGCAGCGCGATCCGGCGCTCGTGCTGCGCACCTTGGAGTCGCGGGCGGCGACGTTCCCCGGCGAGCGTTGGAGCTCGGCCGTCGAAGCGATCGCTCGCGCGCGCCTCGAGGACTGGGACGGCGCGCTCTCGGTCATCGAGCGCGATGAGCCGCGATCGAGCGTCATGGTCTTGACTCCGATGGCCCGCGAGTTCCTGTGCGCGTTGATCTACAGCCGCGCTGGACGCCCGGCGGAAGCGCGCGCGTGGTATGCGCACGGCGTCGCAGAATGGAACGAGCGAACTGCACTCGATCCGGCCGCGTGGGAACGCTCCGACGCCATGCGTTGGCGGCGCGAGGCGGACGTCGCGATGGCCAGGTAGTTCGATCTCGCGCCGCCCTCGACTCGCGGAGCCAGCCTCCCCTTCCCTCATCGAAAGCTTCACCCGGTGCCCAACTTCCCCGCCGACGAATCCAAGTCTCGACGTTCCGTCCTCGCATTGATCGCGGATCGCACCGGGCTCGCACCGAAGATCCTGCTCTCCGATCTGGATTCCGAGCACGGTGCCTCGCCGCTCGTCGATCCGGCGTCGGCGAACTCGAAGCTCGTCCCGCAGGGGCGAGGCAACTACCAGCTCTTGGGCGAGATCGCGCGCGGCGGCATGGGCGTGATCTTGAAGGGTCACGACACCGATCTGGGCCGCGACGTCGCGGTCAAGGTGCTCGACGGCGAGCTCGCGAAGCGTCCCGAGG
>CAZQHA010000762.1:0-1855 GCA_964592795.1 uncultured Planctomycetaceae bacterium
GCAGGAAGCGTCCTTCGCGGCTGAAGACCTGCACGCGCGCGTTCTCCGCGTCGGCGACGTACACGTTGCCCTGGTCGTCGAGCGCGACGTCGAGCGGTAGGTTCAACGCTCCCTCGCCGCTGCCGCGCGATCCGATCGCCGCGATCGGCTCGAACGCGCGATCGAAGACCTGCACGCGGTCGTTCTTGCTGTCGGCGACGTAGATGCGCTCGGCGTCGACCGCGAGGCCGCGCGGCTCGTTGAGCTCGCCGAGCGCGGCGCCGAGCTTGCCGAAGCTCGACCGCTCTCCGCTCGCGGCGATGACCTCGATGCGGTGAGCGCCGCCGTCGCTGACGAGCATGCCGCCGCCGTCGAGCATCGCGACGTCCGACGGCTCGAGGAACCCTCCGACCACGCCGGTCTCGACGCCTTGTCGGTCGACGATGCGGACTTGTCCGGCCGCGGCCTCGACGATCAGCAATCTTTGGTCGTCGACGATCGCCGCGCGTGGCTCCGCGAGCCCGTCGATCTGGAAGGCGAACGCGCCGAACGCGCGCGCCGGCGGCTCAGCCTGCTGCGCCGACGCCGGGAATGGACAGACGAGGACCGCGAGAGCCGGAGCGATGCGATGCATCGCCCCACGATATCGCGCGCGACGCGACGCTTCGCGCACGCCCGAGCGCCATTCACCGCCGCGCGTCGGCTACGCGCCACCCAAGCGAGCTGCATCGCCGAGGAACCCGCGCACGCCAGCAAGTCGCCGAGACCTGCGCCGCCATCGAGCGAATTGGAGGCAAGCGCGCATCGTGCGTGGCGGACGCGCCGCAAACCAGCTTGCAGCGCCGAACTGCTGCGCTCGAGCACGCCCTGGGCTCGCTGCGAGGCGTCTCGTCAGATCGAGCGAGCCTGAGTAGCGTGGAAGCATGCGCGCACGGAGATCCGGCCGATCATCGGCGGCGTGGGCGGCGCTGGCGTGGCGTTGCGGGCTCGCTGCCGTCACCTCACTAGGACTCCCGAGTCTCTCGGCGAGCCAGTGCACGACGCACTATGTTTCGCAGGATAGCGCGGGCGTCGAAGGCAATCAGACGTCGACAGCTCCGATCTGGAGCATGTCGATCACGGCCGACAACCGCTACGTGCTGTTCAACAGCGGCGCGACGAACTTGGTTGCAGGTGACACGAACGCATCCAAGGACGGATTCTTGCGCGACCTTGTCACCGGAACGACATCTAGGGTCACGGTGGACTGGCAGGGTGCGCAGATCCCTGGCGGCGGTTCCGCGCTGCAAATCTCGCCGGACGGTCGGTACATCTTGTTCGGCACGGACTATCCCGGCGTCGTGCCCAATGAATTTGGGCTCGAGTCCGACGGGTTCCTGCTCGATCGCGACACGGGCACGGTCGAGATCATCACCGTCAGCACGAGTGGCGCTCACGGCAACGACGACAGCGTCGGCCGCGACATGACGCCCGACGCGCGCTTCATAACCATTTCGAGCCTGGCGACGAATCTCGTGGCTGGCGACAACAACCACGCGCAGGACGCCTTTGTACGGGACCGCTCGCTTGGAACGACGACGCGCGTGAGCGTGAGCTCTGCGGGCGTGCAGGGTAACGGCGACTCCGACTGGCCGGTGATCTCCGCCGACGGCCGCTACGTGGCATTCGAGAGCTTCGCGTCGAACCTCGTCCCGGGCGACACCAACGGCTGGCACGACATCTTCGTGCGCGACCGGAGCACCGGAACGACGAGCCTGGTCAGTCCGTCGTGGAGCGGCGGCGCGGCGAACGGGCCATCCTTCAATCCTTCCATCTCGGCAGATGGTCGGTTCGTGGCCTACGAGGCGTTCGCCGAGGACTTGGTGGCCGACGACAC
>CAZQHA010000763.1:0-1851 GCA_964592795.1 uncultured Planctomycetaceae bacterium
GCGACAGCGTCCGCGAGCAGCTGATCGCGGCTCGCGACGGGCAGGAAGCCTGGTCTGCGTTGGTCGAGGGAGACGCCGCGCGCCGCTGATTCAGGTTGTGCAAGTCCTTCCCGCCGGGCTACGGGCCGCGCGAACTTTTCGGGAAGATCCGGCAACTCTCCGGGGTCGCAGACAGTACTTCTGCGCCGCGTCCGTGGCGCATCGGAACGAGGTTTGCCTTCCCGCGGGCTTCGGTCCCGAGTCAGAACGGGTCTCCGCTTCCCGGCCCATCCAGCAGGAGTTCGCCCCATGTCCCTTCGATCACTGCTTTGCGTGCCCGTCGCCGCTACCGCGCTCTCCGTCGGAGCGAGCGCCGCGCCGATCTCGCCCACCGTCCGCGGCGGCATCGACTGCGAGAAGATCGCCCAGGACTTCCGCAATTCGCACGGCCTGAAGGACGCGACCCCCGAGAAGGTCGACTTCGCCAGCGTGCTCTCCGCGCACTTCGTTCACGGGCGCTTCGGCCAGTTCGAGGTGTACTTTCCGGTCGACGGGCTCGCGGACGGAGCCGACGAGCTCAAGTCGTCGGCATCCGCGCTCTTGGACGCACACGAGCGCTGGCTCGACTGGGTGAAGCCGCTCGGCCTCGATCAAAAGCCGATTCGCAAGGACCTCGACACGTTCAGCTCGTGGTTCAAGAAGCAGAACCCGGCGGTGCTCGCGCGCGCGCGGGACGCCGGAGGCAAGGACATTTTCGAGATGCTCTCGATGCCCGAGAGCGCCGCGGCCGCGTCGAAGCGGTTGTCCGAGGCGATGGGCACGCGGGCGCCGCTCGGAACGCCGCGCTCGGAGCCGCTCGTGACGAAGCTCGTGCTGGTGCCGGACCGCAAGAGCTTCGTCGAGCTCGTGTGTTTCATCGGCTGGATGGCTCCCGACCTGCGCAAGCTGTTCTGGACCGACGGGGTCGCCGATTGGACGCAGTCGTTCTACGAGGACTGGCAGCTCGTCGCGCTGCAGTACGCCGCCGCCGGCCGCGCCGCCGGTGAGTACACGCAGGGCACGAGCATGAACGAGAGGGACGCGCTCGTGATGGAGCAGCAGGTCGTCCAGCTCGGCATGAACTTCCTGTTCGATCACCAGTACGGGGAGCGCGTCCCGAAGGCGTTCATCGGCGGGCTCTCGATGAACCTCGTGATCGATCAGTTCGACAACATCAGCACGAAGATCGACGGCGACTTGCGCGAGCGCAGCGTGGCGGCGCGCGAGATCTTCATCCCCGGCGCGGCGACGGACGGCTTCCTGCCGCCGCAGTCGGCCGAAACACGCTGGCGCGAGGACCGCGGGCGCGACCACTTCATCCGCATCCTGAAGCTGACGCAGAAGGAAGGCGACGGGCTCGAGAAGAAGGCCAAGAACCGCCTGGCGTGCTTCGCGATCCGCTCCGACAACGGCGGCACCAAGATGGCGATGGTGGCCCCGTTCCTGGGACAGGTGGCCGTCGAATCGAAGCCGCCGCCGGACGAGTTCCGCGGCGAGTTCGCGGAGTTCCTGCGCGCGTACAAGTGCGGATTCATCTACTGGCTGAAGGACAAGGCGGGCGGCAGCGAGAAGGCTTCGCACGAGAAGTTCGCGCAGCTCTTGCAACGTCTCGCGGACGCGGAGAAGGCCGGCGAGTTCGAGCAAGTCTTCCGCGACGTGTACGACGGCGCGGCGCTGTCGGACCTCGAGGCGAGCAAGACGACGCTCGAGGGCAAGTTCCTGATCTGGCTCGCGAAGCAGAAGGACTCGAACTAGCGCCGGCGCTGCGCGCCGGCCGATGCCACGGGGGGGCCCCGCGGCGTTCCCCCTCCCACATCGGGCCCGTGCGAACGC
>CAZQHA010000764.1:0-1847 GCA_964592795.1 uncultured Planctomycetaceae bacterium
CATCAATCCGCAGGACGTGAACGCGGGCGATGTGCGCGATCCGGTCGACGCCGGAACACGCCGTGAGATCGCGGAAGAGTTGACGGTAAGAGGCAAGTACGACGTATTCCGCGTCGGACTCCTCAACGATGACTCAAACGCGGTTGGAGCGGTACACGTAGGTCTCGTTCAAGTCATCAAGGTCCGCGCACCCGTTGAAATACGCGAAACGCAGCAGCTGGAAGGTCGTCTCGTCCACAGGGGCGAGCTGCGGGAAATGCTGGCCGCCGGTGCGAACTTCGAGACCTGGTCCAAGCTCTTGATCCCGCACCTCGACGAGCTCCTCAAAACGCCAACTTTCGCATCCCACTGACCCCACCGCGCGGGGTCGACCAAACATGAGTACTGCAAGTAGCAAGAAGAACCGCGAGATGGTGCCCGGCAAGATCTACGACATGCTGCTGGGCGCCCGCACCGCCGACAAAGTCACGCTCCACTTCAAGGACGGCCGCATCGTGCACGGTGCGCTGATCTTCAACCCGTTCAAGGGCACGGGCCGCCTGATCAACATCGAGCAGGAAGTCAGCGTCGACTTCGCCGTCGACGACATCCGCGACCTGAAGCTCTGATCCCAAGAGACGCGTCAGTGAACTCGCGCCCCGCTCGGCCTCGTGCCGCCGGGGCGCGCGTGTTTCCTGCGCCAGGCGGCTTGCATCGGGCCATTGGGCTCGGAAGCTAGTCGACGTGCTGCCCGTCCTCGCATCCCTCGCGCTCGGCTCTCCGATCGTGCTCGTGCGCGAAGACTCCTCCTGGAGCGCGGTCGCCGAGATCGCGGACGGGGCCGAAGAGCTTCCGATCCCGCTCGTCACGCGCTCGGAGCGCGTGCCGCGCGCGACGCGCAGCGCCCGCGGCATCGGTGTCGCGGTGTACGCCGGAAGCGATCACGGGCTCACGTTCGATCGGTTCGACGTCCGCGCCGTCGAGCACGCGGTCGGCAGCCAGATCCTGCGAGTGGACGGCAAGCTCGTGCTCGTTGGCGCTCCCGAGCTCCCCGCGACGATCGTCCGTCCCGGCAGCGACGTCGAGCTCCTGCCCGAGCTCGCTCGCCGCGATCTGAACACGATCCGCGGCGGAGCGCTCGAGATCGTTCCGCCGGCCGCCGGGCGTGCCGGGCTGTCGCTCGTCGCGATCGCGGGCGAGACGACCGACGCGACTTCGATGCGCGCGGGCGATCGAACGCTGCGCAGCCGCGAGGCCTTCGCCCTGCCGGTCGAGAACGCGAAGACGCTGCGGCTCGAGATCGTCGAAGGCGAGATCGATCAACTGTTCTTCGCCTCGGTCGCAGCCCTCGACACGTCGTCGGCGCAGCCCCTCGCGTTGCGATCAGCGCACGCGCGGCACGCGCGATCGACCGGCGTGTCTCGACGGCACGGCGAGGGTCGCGCTTGGCTCGCGCTCGAAGTCGACACGGAAGGCACGGCGCTCGAAGAGCTGACGGCCGTCGCGGACGGCTGGCTCGAGCTGTGGTTCGAGCCACCTGCCGCGGCGAAAGAAGGGCTCACGACCACGCTCCTCGTCACGTTCGATTCCCGCGCTCGACCCGCCGAGACGAAGAGTGTGCGCGACGCGTCCTGCGAGTCTCCGCGCTCACCGCCTCCGTCGCAGCCGCTCTTCCGAGAGCGCACGCGCGAGTCCGGTCTCCAGTTCGTGCACATGGAAGGGCCCGACGAGCAGCTCGACATCCGTCCGACGATGGGGCCGGGCCGCGCGCGCGGCGACAACGACGGCGCTGGTTGGGTCGACGAGTTCGGCGCGCAGGGCGGCGGCCGCGACGCGAGCCGCACGCCGACGAGCCGAATGTACAGGAA
>CAZQHA010000765.1:0-1843 GCA_964592795.1 uncultured Planctomycetaceae bacterium
CCTCGACGCCGGGCTTCGTCGTGCTCCTCGACCGAGCGTTCGAGCTCGACGAAGCGGCATGCGGGCGCGTGCTCGGAGCGCGGAAGGACGGACCGCGCCTGACGATCGCGTTGCGCGGTGCCGCGACGCAGCCCGCGGTCGACGCATTCGCCCGTGCCGGCGGATCGAACGAGCGCGTCGAGCTCGACGCGTCCGCCGACTTCGCCGGCGAGCGCACCGACCTCGGCTCGCGCGTGCGTGCCGCCGCGTGCGTGACGCTCGCCGGCGGCGACTACATGAGCTGGTACAAGGTGCTCATGCCGGGCGGCAAGGTGTCCGAGCTGGGCGGCGCGATCTGCGACGCACAGCGCTCCGGGACCGTCGTCGCAGGATCCGCGGGGGCGGCGAGCTTCCTCGGCCGCTGGTCGCTCGCCGAGCGGGCCAGCTTGCCCTACGAGCCGCGCAATCCGCGCCGACTCGAGGAGGACGTCGTGCTCGGAGGCCTGGGGCTCGTGCCCAACTTCGTCGTCGAGACGTCGACGCGCGGGCGCGGAGAGCTGACGAGCCTCTTCGTCGCGTTGGTCCACGCCTCGTCGCCGCTCGCGCTCTGCCTCGATGGCGACGTCGCCTGGGTGTACGACGGCGTCGCGCGCGTGGCGTCGGTCGAGGGCAGCGGCAACGTGCTCGTCTTCAACGCGTCGGTCGCGCGCAGGAACCGCGACGCCCTGCGGAGCGCGCGGCTGTCGCTCCTGCGCCGCGGCGACCGATTCGATTTCGAGCGCCGGTCGATTCCGACCGTCGAGCGCGCGTTCGAGCGACGCACCGACCTCGAATCCGACCACGCTCGGATCGACGCGGGCATCCTCGTCCGCGACGTCGTCGAGGCTCTCGAGCGGCTCGGAACTTCCCCGCCGGCGAATCCGATCGAACTCCGCGGAGGCGCGCGGCGTCTGACGCTGTGGATCGACGAGAACTCGCGGCACCGCTCGGCAGCCGCGGATGCGCCGCTCGCCCTCGCCGAAATCGCGTTCGACCTCGCCTCCGCCGACGAGTGAGCTCCCTCGTTTAGGAGTTCCTAACTAGCTCGCCCCGCCGCGCGCGCCTAACATGAGTGTGCCGTCCCAGCCCGCCATGTTCGATTCAGCCACTCTCGCTCAGAATTCGAGCTCGACGCGAACGCTCCTGCGCACGGCGGCGAGCGGCGACCAATCCGCGTGGGAAGCGCTGTACGAGAAGAACCGCGCCGCGATGTACGCGATCGTGCGTTCGCGGCTGCCGCGCTACTTCCGCACGCGGCTCGACAGCGAGGACGTGCTGCAGTCGGCGTTCCTCACCGCGTTCCACAAGCTGCCGAGCTTCGAGTACGACGGCAGCGACAGCTTCCGCTCGTGGCTGACCGCGATCCTGGTCAACAAGCTCACCGACAAGATCAAGTACCACTCGCGCGAGCGGCGCGCCGTCCAGCGCGAGTCGGACCACACCGCGGATCGCGGACTGCTCGACGAAGCGACGGACGACCGTCACTCTCCGAGCGTGATCCTGGCCGCGGCCGAGAGCCAAGCGCTCGTGCTCGATGCGATCGGGCGCCTCTCCGAATCCGAGCAGGAGCTGATCTGCCTGCGCCACTTCGATCGGCTCTCCTGGAAGGAGATCGCGGATCAGTTGGGGATCAGCGAGACGCAAGCGCGGCGCCGCGGATTCGACGCCGTCGAACGGTTGGTCAGCCGGCTGCTGTAGGCGCACACGGGAACGGGCAGCGCGTGATGGACCAGAGTCCCCCCTCCGACGCGCAGGACGCGACGATCCTCTTCGAGGAGTACCTGCGAGCGTGGGACGCGGGCGCGTCGGTAGACCTGAACGAGCT
>CAZQHA010000766.1:0-1843 GCA_964592795.1 uncultured Planctomycetaceae bacterium
GGGCCGATCAGGTTCGTGATCGGCGATCCGCCGAGCGGTGGATCGCCGAAGAGCTCGGCGCCGGTCGGCGCGGGCTGCGTCGCCGGCAAGAGGAACGGCGCCGCGATCAGGACGGCGAGCGCTCCCGCCGCGATCCAGGCGATGCGCGCGCGCGGATCGCGCACGAGCGCCGGCGCGATCCACACCGCCATCCACGCCCCGACGAGCCCGCCGACGAGTGGATTCAGCGCGAGCGAGAGGCCCGCCGCCACTCCGGCCAGGAGCGTGGTGCGCGCGCCGGATCCGCCGGCGTGCGCCGTCCGAGAGAGCGCCCACAAGCCGAAGGGCAACGCGAGCGCGTAGGACGAGACGTTCAGGAACTTCGGCAAGAACGCCTGGAGCCGCGGATCCCAGCCGAAGCTCTCGCGCGCGAACGTCGTCGGCGCCAGCGCGTACACGGGCGTCGCACCGATCGTGTCGATGCCCGCCAGCGCCATTCCGATCCAACCCAAGCCGTTGAAGCCGAGCACCGCCGCGCAGAACGCGGCGCGGCGCGCGGCGAACGACAGGCCCAGCGCGCGACCGAACGCGTCGAGCGCCGGCGCGAACAAGAGCGCCGCGAGCCCGTTGAGCGCCGCGAACGCCCACAGTGGACCGATGCCGATGCGTCCGAGGAGGACGCCGAGCGTGGGATACAGCGTGTAGTACCGCAGCGGCGCGCCGGCGTGGTAGGGGTTCTCGGGCGTGAGCCCGTCGCGCAGCACCGCCTCGCCGATCGCGACGTGCGTGTAGCCGTGGTAGCTCGCACGCACCGCGTCGCCTCCCGCGGCGAGGGTCGCGAGAACGATCGCACCGAGTGCGGCGCCTTCGATCCACGGCGCCCGCGATTCTCTCCTCGCGCGCGGTTCGCTCATTGCTCGCGCGAGAGCGCGGGGCCCGCTCCGTCGTCGTCACCGCTGGATGGGATCCAAGGCTCTTCCGCGAGGACGCGCGGCGCGCCGCGGCGGCCGTCGAGATGCGCCGGCACGAGGCCGCGCAATCGTTGGAGCGATGGCGCGCTCTCGCGGCCCGCCGAGGTCTCCAACAAGTTCACCGTCTCGCGCGGGTCGGTCGAGAGGTCGAACAGGAACGCCCTGGGAGTCGCGCCCGCCGCGACCTTGTGGTCGACGATCCATTTCAAGTTCCGGCCGGCGTCGACGACGCCCCACTGGCGAGCGCGCTTCTCGTCCTGGATTCCGCTGTCGAGCACCGGCTCGAAGTCGGTGTGCAGGTAGATCCAGCGACGCGCGGGCGCGGCGCCGCTCCGGATCGTCTCGACGAGCGAGCGGCTGTGCGAGAGGGATCCGTCGACGTTCTCGCCGGTCGCGAGCTCGACGAGCGTCGACGGGAGGTCGATCAGGCTGACCGCGTGCTCGATCACGCGACCGCGCGGGGTGCGCTCCGCCGACTGCGGGAGGCGCACGATCCAGGGCACGCGCACGAGCTCCTCGTGGAGCGTCACCGTGTGACCGATCCAGCCTCGATCCATGATCTCCTCGCCGTGGTCGGCGGCGAACACGATCAACGCGTCGTCGTAGAGTCCGCGCTCGCGCAGTCCTTTCACGAGCTCGCCGACCGCGCGATCGACCCACGCGACCTCGCTCGCGTAGCGTCCGCGCAAGAACTCCACGTCCTCGGCGGAGAGCTCGCCGCGGCGCTTCAAGAGATCGTTCAGGTCCTCGTCCCCGCGCAGCGGTCCGGAGTACGGCGCGCGGCCGTCGCTCGAGAAGCCCGGGCCGAAGCGCAAGCCCGCGTGGTCCTCGTACCGGTAGTGCGGGTCGAAGAGCCACGCGAACAGGAAGACGTGCTCGTCTCCGTCGCGGCG
>CAZQHA010000767.1:0-1837 GCA_964592795.1 uncultured Planctomycetaceae bacterium
GCGGAGAGTCTAGCGTCCGCGCCGCACTGGAAAACCCTTGGCAAGTCGCGGCGGCCTTGCCTACCCTTCGCGGCCCCGTTCGCCCTCGTTCTTGCGGACGGGCGACTTCAGAGGGCGATTAGCTCAGTTGGTTAGAGCGCTACGTTGACATCGTAGAGGTCGTAGGTTCGAGTCCTATATCGCCCACCAGCTCGCTCACGCACCGCGGCGTGGGCCGTAGGCGTCGCGGCGAGGGAGCACACCTCGCCCTTCCTTTTCGCGAGGTCATCCGATGACGCCGCTGCTCTTGTTACTCGCCGCCGTTCCGCCCGCTCTTCAAGTTGTCGACGATGGCGCCGACGAGAAGTTCCAGCGCCGCGTGACGCCGATCGTCGAGGTCGTCGAGTCCGCCGCGCGCGCCGTCGTGTTCATCCAGACCGAGCGCTGGCAGGGCGTGCAGAACTGGTTCGGTTGGACCCAGCATCGCGTGACCGGCTCGGGCTCGGGCGTCGTCATCCTCAAGGAGGGCTTCATCATCACGAACTACCACGTGGTGAAGGGCGCGAAGACGATCCGCGTCAGCTTCGACAAGCAGTACGACCCCGAGGAGTATCCGGCCCAGCTCGTCTCGTCCGTCGAGGAAGAGGACCTGGCGCTGCTCAAGATCACCCGCGATCACGATTTCCCGACCGTGCCGCTCGGGACGAGCTCGGATCTGATGCCCGGCGAGACCGTCGTCGCGATCGGCAACCCGTTCGGACAGACGAACACGGTCAGCGTCGGCATCGTGTCGGGCCTGCACCGCAACGTGCAGATTCCGACGGAGGGGCTCGCCTTCGACGACCTGATCCAGACCGACGCGTCGATCAACTTCGGCAACAGCGGCGGGCCGCTGATGAACATCAACGGCGAGCTGATCGGCATCAACTCCGCGATCAACGCGCAGGCGCAGAACATCGGGTTCGCGATCCCGGTCGACCGCGTGAAGTCCGTGCTCGAGGAGCAGCTGCTCTCCCCGACCACCGCGTCGGCCTGGTACGGCTTCGAGGTCGAGAGCGGCGACCATCTCCAGGTCGCCAAGGTCGTGCCCGGCAGCCCGGCGGCCGAGGCCGGGCTGAAGCCCGGCGATTGCATCGTCGCGCTGGACGGCAAGCCGGTCACGAATCAGGACACGTATCGGATCGCCAGGATTTCGCTATCTCCGGCGCGGCAGGTCGAGCTCTCGGTCGAGCGCCGCGGCAGCACGCGGACCTTGCGCATGCCGGCGTGGGACCGCAAGTCCGGCATCCTGTACGAGCGCGTCGGCGTCCGCGTCGAGAAGGTCGGCATCGGCAACAACGTCTTCCTGCGCATCGTGCAGCTGCGTCCCGAGGGCCCGGCCGAAGCGCTCGGGCTCGCCGTCGGGGACATCATCCGGGCCGTTCGGCCGCGCGTCGGGAACAACTTCCGCGGCTGGATCCTGGTGTCGCGCGAGGCGTTCGTGGCGCTGATCGACGAGCTCCCGGCGGGCACGCCGATCGAGTTCTCCGTGTACCGCGACGTCAACGGAAACGGCTACCTGGAGCGCGACGAAGAGCACGAAGGCGTCCTCGTGCTCGACTGAGCGCGGCGTCCGGCGGCGGCGCAGACAGGTCTACGACCGGTCGCTATGCTGGTCGCCCCCCTGAGGGCCGAACTCCTACAGGCCCTACAGAATCGGGCCGCGGCGACACGAAGGGATCCCGCCGGATCCTCGCCGGTCGCGACGGTGCTCATGAACCAGGAACCTCGAAAGCCGAGCCTCTTCTCGCAGGCGCTCCACTTCAGCGAGCGTTTCGGGAACCTCCTCTCCCGCGCGCTCCTGACGCTGATGTATTTC
>CAZQHA010000768.1:0-1830 GCA_964592795.1 uncultured Planctomycetaceae bacterium
CTCGATCGAGTGCCGGATCAACGCCGAGGATCCCGCACGCGATTTCCAGCCGTCGCCGGGGAAGATCGAGCTCTTCGTGCCTCCCGGCGGCCCCGGCGTCCGCGTCGACAGCCACTGCTATAGTGGCTACAAGATTCCGCCGAACTACGACTCGATGATCGGCAAGCTCCTCGTCCGCCGCGGCCGGCGCGACCTCGCGATCCGCACGATGCTGCGGGCGCTCGACGAGTTCGTGATCGAAGGCCCGAAGACCACGATCTCGATCCTGAGGAGCATCCTGTCGCACTCCGACTTCCGCGCCGGCGATCACGACACCGGCTTCGTCGAGCGGTACTACGGCAGCCACCCGGCGATCCCGGTCCAGGAGAACCGATGAGTCGCGCGCGCGCGACTCGTGTCATCGGTGGTGTCGCCGGTGCCCCCGGTGCCCCCGGTGTTCTGGGCGGACTCGCCCTGGCCCTCTGCGCGACCTTCGCGAGCTGCGCCGGTTTCACGCGCTGGCCGTGGGGATCGACGCAGCGCTGGCCGGGTCCGATGGAGGCGACGGTGAGCCCCCTGCCGCAGGGCGACCTCGTGCCCGAGGTCACGGGCCCCGAGGAGGTCTACGTCGTGCGCCACGCCGATCCGGTGCAAGTGCGCCCCGCGGGGCTCTCGTCGAGCTTCCCGCTCTCCTTCTACGACAAGGACATCCGCGTCGGCGCGGGCAGCGCCGTGTACAGCGCTCCGGGAGGCCGCGTCGAGATCCTGTGGTCCGACGGCTCGTCGATCGTCATGTTCGGCCGCGGCACCGGCATCGTCGGCTCGTCGAGCCGAGGCGAGCCCGCGTTCACGTTCCGCGAGGTCGAGCGCGCGCTGATCGACCTCAAGCACGACGAGGAGATCGAGCTCTACGGCGGCGCGCACCTCTCGGCCGACTCGGGGCCCTTCATCCTCGACCACGTGCGCGAGGACATCTTGCGCGTGAAGAATCAGGCCGACTCGGCGGGGCGCATCGCGTTCCGCGAAGCGGTGTTCACCCTCGACCCCGGGCAGATCGTCGACTTGCCCGTCCTCTCCGCCGGCGCGAGCCCCGCGCCGCGCGACAGCGGGCTCGCGCTCGCGCGCGCCGGCGGTTTCTCGATCGAGTACGGCGGCGCGATCGAGCGCTTGTCCGCCGCGAGCGGGGTTTCGCTCGCGGCGAGCGGCGATCACGAGATCCACGGCTTGGGCGTCAGCGTGAGGCTGCGACCCGGCGAGCAAGCGAGCTTCCGCGGGCTCGACCGCGGAGCGCCGCCGAGCGCGTCGACGACACCCCTCGATGAGTCGATCGTCCCGCCCGAGGCGCCTACCGAAGTGCCGATGGACGAGCCGCCGACGCCGCCGAAGGACGAGCCGACGCCCGAGCCCACACCCGACACGCCCCCCTCGCGATGACGAAGCCCCGCGTCCTGATCACCGGCGGAGCCGGTTTCCTCGGCAGCCACTTGTGCGAGCTCTTCCTCGCGCGCGGCCACGAGGTGATCTGCATGGACAACTAGATCACGGGCGACATCGCGAACGTGGAGCACCTCTTCCAGGACAAGAGCTTCCACTTCGAGCACCGCGACGTGACCGAGTACATCCACGTCACGGGCAAGCTCGACGCGATCCTGCACTTCGCTTCGCCGGCGTCGCCGATCGACTACCTCGAGCTGCCGATCCAGACGTTGAAGGTGGGATCTCTCGGCACGCACAAGGTCCTCGGCGTCGCGCGCGCCAAGGGAGCGCGCTTCCTGCTCGCGTCGACCTCCGAGTGCTACGGCGATCCGCTCGTGCATCCGCAGCCGGAAGACTATTGGGGCAACGTCAACC
>CAZQHA010000769.1:0-1821 GCA_964592795.1 uncultured Planctomycetaceae bacterium
GACCGCGTCCTCGTACATGATCCGCTTGCGTGTGCAGTAGCGGCAGTAGATGGCGCACGAGTTCGAGATCACCATCAGCACGCGGTCGGGATAGCGGTGCGTGATGCCCGGCACTGGCGAGAAGTTCTCCTCGCCGAGCGGATCCTCCTCGCCGACGTCGCGGTACACGTACTCCTCGACGATCGGCGCGACCTGACGCAGGATCGGATCGTCCTTGTCGTCGGCGTCCACGAGCGAGAGGTAGTACGGCGTGATGCCCATGCGGAAGTCGCGCAGGACCTCGCGCCGCATGTCCCACTCGGCGGCGGGAATGGGGAGGAGCTTCGCCAGCTCCTCGAGCTTCGTCACGCGGTTGCGGAACTGCCACTTCCAATCGTTCCACTGCTCGTCGGTGGCGTCGGGGTAGAAGTACGCCCGGCCGCGGCGCACGGCCGCGGGTTCGACGAGCGAGACAGCGTCTTGCATGGAGTCCTTATCCTTGGGGGCCGGCGAACGGCGACCTGAGCCGTGCACGACCCGCGAACTTCAAACGGGTAAAGCCGCTGCCGATGGGGGGGCACGGAAGCGGTGGTCGGGATCCAAGTCGCCGCGCTCGCGAACTTGGAGGCACCGGGTCGACGTCAACGCGCGAAGTCGGCGCGTTGCGGGCCCGGTGCAGCGTCGCGAGCTCTCCGCGCGAGCGACCGCGTTCTGGGAACGGGGCTTCGGCGCCGCCGTCGAGCCCGGGGGCAGGCGGCTTGGGGCGCGGAGCGGCGGCGAGCGTGAGCATGGATGCGACGGGCGCGGTTTCTACAGCACGCGAGCTCCGCGCGAAAGGCGCGATCTCGAACGAATCGCGTAGTCCTCGCGACGGCGCCGTCGCACCCCCGCGCACCCCGGCTCCGCGCCGCTCCGACACGGCCGATCCGGCGGGTGCCGTCGAATTCGTGTGGAGAACGTGTGGGGCACGTGCGGAAACTCGGTGAGCAAAGGCCTTGAGATCCGTGATGGGGGAGGGCTTGCCAGCCGAGCGGGGGTTCATCGTGCGTCGCGACTCGCCGGAGTTCGCGAACGGGACGGAGCAATGCGCATACCGGGAACTCCGCACCGACGAATGGGCTGGCCAAGCGTCACTTGTGCAACGACTTGTGGTGCGCGAGCGGAGTTCGCGCCCGCGTCGCTGGACTCCGATCGGAGGCTTGGCATCCTATCGCGCCGGAGTCAGCGCCTCCGATCGCGTGCTCGCGTCGGTGGCGGCGCCTCCGATTCGAAAGGGCCCAGCACATGCTCGCTCGCGTCCTGCTCGCGATCGACGACTCACGACTGCGAACTCGCCTGCGACGGACGATCTCCCAAGCCGACATGCTTGTGGAGAATGTGGAGAACCAAGACCGCGTGTGGGCGGAGCTCGCACGCGCGGCGAGCGACATGCTCGTCGTGTCGCGCGGTCTGATCCCCGAGCCCGTCACGGAGAGCATCCAGACCTTTTGCGGTCTGCCCGACGCGCCCGAGGTGGTGGTCCTCGACGCCGGCGGCGATCCCGAGGACCGGGCGCGCCTGATCGCGGCCGGCTGTCACGCGGTGCTCGACGCGAACCTGTCGAGCCTCGCGTTGCGCGACGTGTTGCGCGCGATCCTCGTCCGGCGGCGGAGCGAGACGGCGAGCACGCTCGTCGCGCGCCGAGCGATCTCCGACCCGCGGCTCTCGGACTTCATCACGACGAGCCCGGCGATGCAGGCCTTCATGGCGCTCGTCAACCGCGTGGTCGCGTCGGACACGTCGCTCCTGATCCTAGGCGAGACCGGCGTGGGGAAGGAGCACCTCGCCCGGGCGATCCACGCC
>CAZQHA010000770.1:0-1821 GCA_964592795.1 uncultured Planctomycetaceae bacterium
CTGCATGATCGCCGGGGGGATCGGCGCGGCGATCCTGCTCCTGCTCCTCGCGTTCGGCGGGGCGGGGTGCTCGAAGTACAACAGCATGGTCGACGGGCGCAACAAAGTGGGAGAACGCTGGGCCGGCATCGACAACCAGTACAAGCGACGCGCGGACCTGATTCCCTCTCTCGTCGAGACGGTGAAGGGCGCCGCGGAGTTCGAGCGCTCGACGCTCGAAGCGGTCACCGAGGCGCGCGCGTCGGTCGGCCGCGCTCAGCTTCCCGAGGAGGTGCCGACCGATCCCGAGAAGTTGCGCGCGTACATCCAGGCGCAGCAGTCGCTGGGCGGCGCGCTCTCGCGTCTCCTCGTCGTCGCGGAGCAGTATCCGAACCTGAAGTCGAACCAGAACTTCCTTTCGCTGCAAGATCAGCTCGAAGGAACGGAGAATCGCATCGCGACGGCTCGCGAGGACTACATCATCGCCGTGCGGCAGTACAACACGTCGATCCAGACGTTCCCGAACAACGTGATCGCGGGCATGTTCGGGTTCGAGAAGGCCGCGCAGATCGAAGCGACCGCGGAGGAGCGCTCGGTTCCCAAGGTCGAGTTCGACTTCGGCGACGAGAAGAAGTGACGACATCGCTCGCGTTCGCGCTGGCGCTCGTCGTCGCCGCGCCGGCGGCCAACTCCACGACGCCCTCGCCGATCGTTCGGAGTCTCGACATCGAGATCCCGAAGAACGACGGCTGGGTCACCGACCTCGGCGGAATGCTGAACCCGGCGGCGGAGCGCGCGCTGGAGCAGCTGATGGAGAGCTACAAGCAAGGCTCGACGCACGAGATCGCGCTCCTCACCGTGCCGAGCTTGGACGGCGAGCCGATCGAACGCTTCGCGCTCGAGGTCGGCCGCGCGTGGGGCATCGGCGGCAAGGACCTGAACAACGGCGCGCTGCTCGTCGTGTCGAAGGACGACCGCGCGGTGCGCATCGAGGTCGGCCGCGGGCTCGAGGGCAATCTGACCGACTCGATCAGCGGACGGATCATCCGCGACGTGATCGTGCCGAAGTTCAAAGCAGGCGACTACGTGACGGGCATTCGACAAGGGATCGAAGCCATGCACGCCGCGATCGGCGGCGACTATGCCAGGCTGCCGAGTCCTCGCGGCGAGATCAGCCGACCGGCCGCGTACGTCATGATCAAAGGCGTCCTGCCGATCCTCTTCTTCGCGATGGTCCTGTTCCTGAAGTACCTGTCGAACCGACTCCAGCGCGGACGGCGGCGCGGACACGCCCTGTTTCCGAGTACCGGAACGTTCCTCCCGCCGATCAGTCTGGGACGCGGCCGCAGCAGCTGGGGTGGAGGTCGCAGCGGCGGCGGCGGATTCAGCGGTTTCGGCGGTGGCGGCGGGTTCTCGGGAGGCGGAGCCTCCGGGCGATGGTGATGCACGGGGGAATCACGTTCCTGCGACAAGCGGGCGCCCAGAGCACGTGGGAGCAGAGCGAGAGCCCGATCGTCCGCGCGATCGCCGACTGGGGACCGTACGTGTTCGCGGCGATCGCGGCGATCGTCGTCGTCAAGGCGCTGATCCGTTCGCACCGCTACCGCGTGAGCAGCGTGCTCGCACCCGACGTGCAGAAGCGCGTGCACGAAGCGTTGATCGCGGCGGAACAGCGAACGGTCGGCGAGATCGTGCCGGTCGTCGTCGAGCGCTCCGATGCGCATCCCGAGGCGCGCTGGCTCGCCGCGCTGTGCACGCTGATCCTCGGAAGCGCGCTCTTCGAAGCGCACTTGCCCTGGCACGCGCCGCACTGGCTCCTGCTCTGCCAAACGGGCCTCGGCG
>CAZQHA010000771.1:0-1814 GCA_964592795.1 uncultured Planctomycetaceae bacterium
CCACGACATCGGAGAGGCGCGCTCGGACTGGCAGAGCCTGCTCGACCTCGCGCGCGCGGTGAGACCCGACGGCTATGCGAAGGTGCACTTCGCGAGCGCCGCCGAGATCCGCGCGGACATCGAGCGCGCGGTGCCGAGCTACGCGGGCATCGCGGCGCTCGCCAAGCAGGGCGATCAGTTCCAATGGGGCGGGCCGCGCCTCTGCACGGAGCGCCGCTTCGCGACGCGCGACGGCAAGGCGCACTTCCAAGTCGTCGTGCCACCGCGCTCCGACGCGCCGCACGGCAGCACGTTCGTCCTCGCGACGCGCCGCGGCAAGCAGTTCAACTCGATGGTGCAGCGCGACCGCGATCCGCTGACGGGCGCGGATCGCGACCACGTGTTCATCTCGTTCGCCGACGCGCGGCGACTCGGGATCGCGGCGAACGACGCGCTCCGGCTCGAGAACGAGACCGGACGCTTCGAGGGGCGAGCCTTTCCGGCCGACATCGCGCCCGGGACGCTTCAAGGACACTGGCCGGAGGTCAACGTGCTGATCCCGCGCGGACGCGTCGATCGCGACGGCGGCGTGCCGGACTACAACGCGACGGTGCGCGTGTCGCGCGCTTGAAATCCGGCGCGCGGTGCGCGAACCTCACGCGGCTCCCCCACGACTCCACAAAGGACAGGACATGAAGCTTCTCTTCGCTCTCACGCTCGCTGCTTGCGCGAGCCTCGGTCTCGGCCTCGCTCTCCGCGCTCCCACCGTCGCGCCCGCGCCGCTCGCGTACGAGTTCGACACCGGGCACTCGTCGCTCCTCTTCCGCGCGAAGCACCTCGGCATCGCGTACGTGTACGGCCGCTTCAACGAGTACGGCGGCAAGTTCGTGTACGACGCCGCGCAGCCCGAGTCCTCCTCGGTCGAAGTCGAGGTCAAGATGGAGAGCGTCGACACGGGGAGCGAGAAGCGCGACGGCCACCTGAAGAGCCCCGACTTCTTCGACGCGAAGCAGTTCCCGACCGCGACGTTCAAGAGCAAGAGCGTCAAGAAGGGCAAGGAAGGACGCCTCGAGATCGCGGGCGACTTCACGCTGCACGGCGTGACCAAGCCCGTCACGATCGACGTCGAGTCGGTCGGCACCGGCAAGGATCCGTGGGGCGGCGAGCGCGCCGGCTTCCACGGCACGTTCACGATCAAGCGCAGCGAGTTCGGCATGGACTACTCGCTCGAGAACCTCAGCGACGACGTGCAGGTCACGATCAGCATCCAAGGCGTCGCGAAAGGCGCCGAGAAGAAGTAAGCGGTCGCCGCTCGCGCGATGCCCAGCCTCGGCGATCTCTTCGCCAGCGTCCTCGTGCCGGCGCTGGTTTGCGGCACTCTGCTCGCGCTGATCTGGGCGTCGCGCACGAGCACCGCGGGCGAGAGCCTCGCCCGCCGCCATCTCGCCGCGCTCGCGGTCGCGGCCGGCGTTCTCGCGGGCTACCACGCGATCGCCGGCCTGCCCGTGCTGCCGTCGGCGAGCCGGCGGCTGGCCGCGATCCAGTGGATGCCCTGGCTCGTGATCGCGGCGCTCGTCGTGTCGCTCGCGCAAACGCAGCCGGCCGTCCGGCGCATCCCCGCGTGGATCTTCGGCGCGATCGTGTGCGTGCTCGTCGTCGCGCTGTCCTTCCTGGGCCAGATCGCCGCGCGCGAGAAGTGGCTCGCGTTCGCGCAGATGGCCGCGGTGCTGTTCCTCGCCTGGCGATCGCTCGACGCCCTGGCGCGACGCGAGCCGGGCCCGGCGATCCCCGTGGTGCTGTGGGTCGTGGTCACCGCGACGAGCGTCGCCGCGCTC
>CAZQHA010000772.1:0-1813 GCA_964592795.1 uncultured Planctomycetaceae bacterium
GGAGCGCCGTGGTCGCCGCGGTCTTCGCGCTGCACCCCCTGCACGTCGAATCGGTCGCGTGGGCGGCGCTGCGCAAGGACACGCTGTCGGGCGTCTTCTTCATGCTGGCGCTCCTCGCGCACGTGCGATACGCGGAGCGACCGACGCGGGCGCGGCTCGCGCTGGTGTCTCTCGCGTGCGCCGCGGGGCTCTCGTCGAAGCCGACGCTCGTCACGTTGCCGTTCGTCCTCCTGCTGCTCGACTACTGGCCGCTGCGGCGCCTCGACGCGGCGCGACTGCGCTCCGTTCTCGTCGAGAAGATCCCGCTCGTCCTGCTCGCGATCGCGGCGAGCGTCGCGACGGTCTGGGCGCAGAGCGCGGGATCGGCGATCGTCGAGCGCGGCGACGTTCCGCTGGCGCTGCGCGCCTCGAACGCGATCGTGTCGTACGTCGACTATCTGCGCACGAGCTTCTGGCCAAGCGGACTGGCGGTCTTCTACCCACCCCCGGTGCAGGGCGTCCCCGCGTGGAAGGTTGCGGCGTGCGCGCTCGTCCTGGTCGCCGCGACCACGATCGCGCTCCGCGAGCGCACGCGACGCCCGTGGCTGATCGTCGGCTGGCTGTGGTTCGTCGGAATGCTCGTGCCGATGATCGGCGTCGTGCAGGTGGGCTCGCAGGCGCGCGCCGATCGCTACATGTACCTGCCCTTGATCGGGCTCTCGATCGTCCCCATCTGGGCGATCGCGGAAGCGTCCGCCGCGAAGCCGGCGGTTCGGCGCGCGGTCACGGCGCTCGCGTGGCTCGTCGTCGCCGCGCTCGGCGTGGGCGCGCATCGGCAAGCCTCGTACTGGCGCGACGGCGTCGCGCTCGGCGAGCGCGTGCAGGCCGTCACGCCGCCGAACTTGATCGCGCACGCGCAGCTCGGCGAGGCCTTGCTCGCCGAAGGTCGAGCGCGCGAAGCCGCGCGCGAGATGCGCGCGGCGCTGGTGCTCAAACCCGACTACGTCGAGCTCTTGAACAACCTCGCGTGGCTCTTGACGTCGCGACCCGACGCGCGGCCGATCGATCCCGACGAGCCGATGCGGCTCGTCACGCGCGCGATCGAGCTGTCGAACGGCCGCAATCCCTACCCGCTGTACACGCTCGCGATGATCCAAGCGCGCAATGGTCGCTTCGCGGAAGCCGCGGAGAGCGCGTCGCGCGCCGCGAGCCTCGCGCGCGAGGTTGGAAATCTCGCGCTCGCGAACGAGCTCGACTCACGCGTCGCGGCGTTTCGCGCGGGCCGAAAGCCCTAGATCTACCGCGCGGCGCCGCGCGCCGGCCGTGTCCGCTCGATCTCGGCCGCGTGCGCCGCATCTCGCAACCTTTGAAGCTCCGCGCGCGCATGTGCGGGCAGCTTGGGCGTCATCGCGCGCTCGTACTCCGCTTCGGCCAGCGCGAACGCGCCCGCTTCGGCGAGCTCGCTCGCGCGTCGCGCGTGGATCACGGTCCCCTCGCCGATCACCTCCGCCAGCGGCCGTGCCGCGATCACCTCGACCCACGGGCGGTCGAAGAACACCTCGCGCACGATCGCGTCGACTTCATACCGGTCCGAGGGACGCGCCGCTGCGAACGCGCGCTCGGCGTCGGATCCGCGGCGCACGAAGAGACGCGCGGCCGGCGCGTCGAACTCCCCGGCGATCCACGGGAACTGCTCGTCCCCCCACGCGCGCACGGCGGCGTACTGGCGCGGGCCGAAGCGCGTCATGCATAAGCGCGTTGGTTCGATCGATATTAGTTCACTGTATCCTTCCGGCATCCGCTCAATCAACATTTCTCCCGAAATGATTCGGGG
>CAZQHA010000773.1:0-1810 GCA_964592795.1 uncultured Planctomycetaceae bacterium
GGATGGCAGTGCAACACGGCGCGCATCTCGGGCCGCTCGTGGTAGGAGACGAGGAGTATGCCGACCACCGTCGAGCAGCGCGGGCCGCCGTCGACAGTGCGTCCCTGCATGTCGACGTGCGCCAGGTGCTCGGGCGAGAGGAACCCCTTCATCGCGCCGGCGGGCGTGATCAGCACCGTCCCGTCGTTCATCCGCGCCGAGATGTTCCCGTCGGCGCCCACGATGTAGCTCTTCGCGTAGGCGAGCTTGCCGATCTCGCAGATCGCGCTTCGCAGGCGCGCCTCCTCGTCCGACCAGCCGCGGGTCTTGATCAGCTCGTCCAGGCTCATCGCGCGCGCTCCCGGTGGTCGTACTCGAGCTTGCCGGCGCGCTCGACGTAGTCGACGACGCCGATCACGATCGTCTTCACGGCGCCGTTCGGGTCGCCGATCACCTGCCGCGCCGAGTTGCCCTCGTCGATCACGATCACGCGGTCGCCGACGCCGGCTTGCGCGCGGTCGATCCCGATGCGCGTCTTGCCGCTCGCGCGTCCATCGGGCTGCACCGGACGGAGCAGGAGGAGCTTCTCGCCGTCCAAGATCGAGATCTGCACGGGCGACACGACCGTTCCGACGACGTCGGCGAGGAACATCACGTCGCCTCCGTGCCGATGCGCTTGCCGAGCGCGACCGCTTCCTCGACGAAGCCGATGATCGCCGCGTCGACCGGAACGAACGTTCGCGGACACGCGAGCGCTCCCTCGCGCCCGTCGACGAAGTGCACGAGATCGCCCGGTCCCGTGCTCAGCACCGCGGCGGCGACGAGCGCTTCGCCCATGTCGCGGCCGGCTTCGTCGAGGGGCTGGATCCACTGCATCGGCACGCCTTCGAGGCCTGCGTAGCGCTGCGTCGTCACGACGCGCCCGATCACGCGCGCGAGGTACACGGGGCTACACCCACTTCTCGTAGACGTTCTCGCCGCCCAGGTCCCACGAATCGACGACGGCCATGATCACCGCGTCGCACGGACGACCCTCGGTCAGCGTGGTCTGCCGCGCGCTCGAGCCCGTCGCGTACAGCACCATGTCCTGATCGCCGGCGCCGACCGAGTCGACCGCGACGACGTACTGGTCCTTGGGACGGTTCTCTTGATCGTGCACCTGGACGAGCAAGAGCTTCTGGTGCGCGAGCTTCTCGTCCTTGCGCGTCGCCACCACGCTGCCCACGACTTTGCCGATCAGCATCCCTGCGCTCTCACTCTTCCTCGAACTGCGTCGTCATCCGCGCTCGCGGCAGCACTTCCTCGACGAAGCGTCGGCGGAGCTCGCGGTGGACGTGCTTCTGCATCGCCTCCCACGTCGCTCCCGGGCGCCGGTCGCCGAGCCACAAGAGCAAGCAACCGGTCGGCGTCCGCACGGGGCCGACCACTCCCGGAACGCGCAGCGCCGGATCGCCGTCGGGCGCGAGCGCGCGCGCGACCTCCGCGCGCACCTCGGCCGGCACGCGCGGCGAGAGGGCCGTCACGCGCTCGAGGCTGCCGCCGCTCTCGCGCGTCTGGGCGTCTTCCGACCGCTCCTTGGCGAGGCGCTTGAAGTCTTCCAGCGAGCGGATCTCCGCCTTGAGCCGCTTGAGCTCCGCCTCGGCCGCGACGAACGTCCGCGGATTGAAGTCGTTCGTGAGCTCGGCCGCGCGCAAGTACAGCATGTACGTGTCGACCGACGCGCCGAACAGCCCGTCGAAGTGCTCGCGCTCGTCGCTGTACACGCGCCGCAGGTCCTCCGCGGAGTACGAGCGATCGACCCACGCCTTGGCGAGCGCCGCGACGCGGATCG
>CAZQHA010000774.1:0-1809 GCA_964592795.1 uncultured Planctomycetaceae bacterium
TTGTTCCAGTGACTGGAGTTCAGACGTGTGCTCTTCCGACCGCACAGCTCGAGCGCGAGGAGACACTCCGCCAGCGCTTCCGCGGCGCGCGCGAACTTCGCTCCGCTCGCGCCGGCGGCGCGCCGGCCCTCGACCGCGTCGCGCAAGAGCGACTCGGCCTCGGCCGCTCTTCCGTGCTCGTTCAAGATCTCGCCCAGGTCGACCCCCGTGGTCAGCGTCGAGTTGTGTCCCGGCGGCAGCTTCGCGCGCTGCACCTCGAGCACGCCGCGCAAGATCTCGATCGCCTCCGCCGCGCCGTCCGTGCGCCGCAACGCGTTCGCGAGCCGCGCGCGGATGAAGGCCAGGTCGGGGTGGTCGGGCGGATACGTCTCGCTCGCGATCTCGACCGCGGTGCGCATCGATGCCAGCGCCTCGCCGTACCGCTTGCGGTCCATCGACAGGCCCGCGAGGTTCGCGTGCGCGATCGCGACGTTGCGCGTGCGCGCTCCTTCGTGCTTCGCGTAGAGCTCGAGCACTTCCTCGTACAGCGGCTCGGCCGCGTCGTACTCCTTCAGGGAGTGGTGGCTCTGCGCCACCAGGCTCATCGCCTGGATGACGTCGAGCGGGTTCAGCTCCGGCAGAGATCGACGCAGCTCGAGCGCGCGCTTCGCGGCTTCCGCGGTGCCCGCGGTGTCGCCCAGGGCGCGCCGCGTCAGCGCGAGCTGGAACTGCGCGTCCGCGCGGTTCGCGACCGAGCTGTCGGAGCGGCTCTCGAGCGTGCTCACGGCACGCTCGATCTGCGTCAAGGCTTCGCCCGACCGGCCGAGCGCGTTGAGCACTCGCGCGATCTTGATCCGAGCCGTGCACGTGGTCGCGTCGTCGGCAGCGCCGAGCCGCTCGCGGATCGCGAGCGACTCCTCGAGCCACGCGAGCGCTTGCGCGTACTGTCCCAGGTCCGTCGCGGCCTGCCCCATGTGCGCCAGCGTCTGCGCGACGTCGGGGTGGTCGCGCTTGAACACCTGCCGCTGCGCGGCGAGCACGTCCTGGTACTCCTCGATCGCGGCGCCCAAGTCGCCTTCGATCCGGGTCAGCACGGCGAGCATCGCGCGCACGCGCAGCACGTCGGGATGGAGCTCGCTCTCGAAGCCCAAGTACAGCGCGAGCGCGGCTTCGTAGTCCGCCCGCGCCTCGCCGAAGCGTCCGCGATCCGATAGGACCGTCGCGCGGTCGGTCAGCAGCGCGGGGAGGGTCACCTTCGAGCCGCGCTCTGATTCCGGCAGAGACTCCAGGAGCGCGAACGCCTCGTCGTACGACTCCATCGCGCCGCTCGCGTCGTCCATCAGGCTCTGGATCTGGCCGCGACGGTACAGCGACGACGCGAGGTTGCGCGCCTCGTTCCGCCGCCGCCAGGTTTCCGTGACGGAGCTCTCGAGCTCGAGCGCCTCGCGGAACCGGTCGAGCTGGCGCAAGACGGTGGCGAGGTTCGACTGCGTATCGAGCGTCTCGAACGCTTCGGCGCCGAGCTTCTCGCGGCGGGTGTCCCACGCGATCCGGAAGTGGCGCTCGGCTTCCGCGTCGTGGCCCATGTGGTACTCGATCGTTCCGAGCGTCGCGTGCAGTCGCGCGGCGAGGAGCGGCTTGTCCGCGAACGCCTGGTCCGCGTGCTCGCGCGCGTTCTCCAGCACCTCGTCGAGCGTGATCGTGCGGCCCTTCGCTTCCGCCGGATCGGCCATCGTGAGCAGGTCCTCGACGAGGAACTTGTTGATCGCCTCGGCCTCGGCGGCGGCCGCGGCGGCGCGCGCCTTCGCCGCGGTCGCGTCGTCCCGCGCG
>CAZQHA010000775.1:0-1809 GCA_964592795.1 uncultured Planctomycetaceae bacterium
CGAGCTGCCTTGACGGCGACGCGCCGCGACGGTGACCCATATCGATCGAGCGCGACCGTCTCGCGCGCGAGGCCTCGCGACGCCGCGGCGACCGCCGCCGCGTGCCGATCGCGGTTCGGCTCCGGCGAAAACCTGCCGATCCCTCGACAAGCTCGCGGCGCTGCGGCATCAAACTGGGTTCGTCCCACCCTCGTCACGTTCCGTTCGACCGCTCCATGGAGTCCATCGTGTCGCACCGTTCCCTCGCGAGCCTCGCGCTGATTGGCTCGGCGCTCGCCATCGCCGCGCCGCAAGCCGCCGCGGGCTTCACGCACGCATTCACGCCGTCCTACCGCGGCCAGCCGAACACGCACTTCGCCGGCTGGGAGTCCTTCACCTACGCCTACGCGCAGCCCAACCTGCCCGACGACGCGCAGTCGACGTCGACCGTGGCGCAGATCACGCAGCTCGACGCCTCGGTGTTCCTGAGCGGCGGCAACTTCTACAGCTTCGGCACGACCGTGCAGTGCGAGCTCGGCGACGCCGTTCCGGCGGACCTGCAGCGGGTCGCGCTGCAGACCTCGACCAAGGGGAACGAGCTCGACTACGACAACGTCCGGCTGACCTACGTCGACGAGAACGACGTCGTGCAGACGGTGCCGTGGACCGCGCGCACCGAGCTCTGGCGGCTCGCGATCATGGGCTTCGACGTCGAGACGCTGTTCGAGTGGGACCTGACCGGCGTGCACGACACGATCACCACGTTCGAGCTGCGCTTCGAGGGCGCGCAGCCGAGCATGAGCCTCGACGCCGTGCTGCTCGACGTGCAGCACATCCCGTTGCCGTCGATCTACTGCACCGCGAAGACCAACTCGGTCGGGTGCGCGCCGCAGATCGGGTTCACCGGTACGCCCAGCGCGAACGCGACGTCGGGCTTCGACGTCACAGCGACCAGTGTGATCAACAACAAGAACGGGCTCTTCTTCTACGGCCTGAACGGCGCGCAGGCGCTCGCGTTCCAGGGCGGCATCCTGTGCGTCAAGGCGCCGATCAAGCGCACGCCGGTCCAGGGCTCCGGAGGCACGCCGCCGCCGAACAATTGCTCGGGCTCGTTCTCGCTCGACTTCAACGCGTTCATCGCCTCGGGTCAGGACGCGAATCTCGTCGCGGGACGGCTCGTGCACGGCCAGTACTGGTACCGCGACCCCGGCTTCTCGGTGCCGAACAACACCGGACTGACCAACGCGCTCGCCTTCACGATCTTGAACTGACGCTTTGGCGCGGCTCGCGACATCGCGACGAGCCGCGCAGCAAGAAACGGCCTGGCTTCCGGGTCGATCCCGTCGCGAGGTGCGAACCGTCTCGAGTGCTAGTCAATCGAGCCGGGAATCGCGACGGGGGAGACTACGGGGCCAGGCCGTCCCTTTCGGCACCACTTGATCGCGCGCGCTCGGCGCGTCAACGGCGTGGCGTCGGCGGCGTGCGCCAGGCAAGCTCTCGCGACCACATGAGGACGCCGCCATGACCTTGAGCGAGATGTTGCTGCCCGAGTTCGACCAGGAGATCGCGACGACCCGCCGCGTGCTCGAGCGCGTGCCCGATGGGAAGATGGATTGGAAGCCGCATCCGAAGTCGATGGCGCTCGGTCGGCTGACCGGGCACGTCGCCGAGATCCCGCGGTGGGCGCACGGCACGTTGAGCGCCGAGGAGCTCGACGTCGAGCCGATGTTCAAGGCCGGCCAGACCGGCCTGGTGGTCAAGACGCGCGACGAAGCGCTCGCCGCGCTCGACGCGGATGTGGCGAAGGCGCGCGAGGCCTTGCGAGCGACA
>CAZQHA010000776.1:0-1802 GCA_964592795.1 uncultured Planctomycetaceae bacterium
CGCGCTTCTACGACCTCACGATCGATCCGCACGAGGAGAAGAACCTGATCGAGGCGCGACGCGACGAGGCGGAGGCGCTGTTTCGCGTGCTCTACGATTGGAGCCGGTCGATGCCCATCGCGCTGGAGAAGAACGTCCAGTCGGACCGAGACCGCGAGTCGATGGAGCTCTTGAAGGGCCTGGGTTACACCGAGGGCGGCATCGGCGGCGACGAAGACCCCGCGTGCGACGAGAAGCCGAAGTGACGGAACGTCCACTCGAGCTCGTCCTGCTGGCGAACGCGCGCATGCCGTCCCAGCGCGCGCAATCGCTGCAAGTCGCGCAGCAGGCCGCGGCGTTCGCGCGCGCCGGCGCGAACACGACGCTGCTCCACGCGCGCCGTCACAAGACGCCGGCGCTGCCCGAGGGCGTCGACCTGTGGGACCACTACGCGGTGCCCAAGGGCGCGCGCCCGCGCGCCGAGGCGGTCCCGTGCATCGACTGGATCGACCGGTTGCCGCGCGTCCTCCAGTACGTTCCGGCGCGCCTGCAGGAGCAGAGCTTCGCGAAGAACGCGGCGCGGCGCGTTCGCGAAGGCTTCGCGAGCGCGCGCGTGATCTCGCGCGAGCTCGAGAGCGCGCGCCTCCTCGTCCGCGCGAAGCACGCGGGCGTCTTCCTCGAGTGCCACCGCGTGCCCGGCAGCCGCGTGCGCCGGCGCTGGCTGCTCGAGGCGTCGCGCGGCGTGTCGGGGATCCTCGCGATCTCGGCCGGCGTCCGCGACGACCTGGTCGCGCTCGGGATCGCGCGCGACGCGATCCAGGTCGAGCACGACGGCTACGAGAAGAGCCGCTTCGAGCACATCCCCGAGCGGCGGTTCGCGCGCGAGCAGCTCTCGCTCCCGCGCGACGTGCCGCTCGTGGCGTACACCGGAGGGCTCCTTTCGTGGAAGGGCGTCGACGTGCTCGTCGAAGCCGCGCGCAAGCTGCCCGACGTGTACTTCGTGATCGCGGGCGGGATGGACGCCGACGTGAAGAAGCTGCGCCAGAAGGCCGGCGGCCTCGCGAACGTGCGCATCGACGGGTTCCAGCCGCCGGAGCGCGTGCTGCTCTACCTCGCGGCGGCGGACGCGGGCGTCGTGCCGAACCGGGCGAAGCCGGTGATCAGCGCGCGCTACACGTCGCCGCTGAAGGTGTTCGAGGCGATGGCGACGTCGCTGCCGCTCGTCGCGAGCGACGTGCCGAGCCTGCGCGAGCTCTTGACGCACGAGGTGGACGCGCTGCTCGTGCCGCCCGACGACGCGGCGGCGCTCGCGGCCGCGCTCGATCGCCTGCTCCGCGACGGTGCGCTGCGCTCGCGCCTCGCCGCGAAGCTCCACTCGCGCGCGGCCGATCACACCTGGGACGCGCGCGCGAGGCGTTGCCTGGCGTGGATGAGCGCGCGCTGACTACGCGAGCGGGCGCGCGAGGATCGATCGGGCGCGCTTGGCGAAGCTCGCCTCGAACGACGCGCGCGGGAGCTCGACCTTGCGGCGCAGCTCGTGGCTCTTGAGCTCGCGCTTCACCGAGCTCGCGTAGTGCTGCGCGAGCTCGCGCGCGTCGATCCCGCCGGGGTGCGCCGACGCGAAGCCGGCGAGCGCGCGGTAGTACGACTCCTGTCCCTTGACCTTGCGCGAGCCGTCGACGAGCGCGCTGACGATCTCGGCGCGCTGAGCGGCGTTCCAGCGCGGCCAGCGGGCGAGGAGCGCGCCCCAGTCGTCGAGGAACGGGCCGATCGGCAGGAGGAGCGCCGGATCGGCGCGCAGGAACTTCACTTCGCGCAGGGGG
>CAZQHA010000777.1:0-1795 GCA_964592795.1 uncultured Planctomycetaceae bacterium
ATACCCTCGGACGGCGGAGACTGGATCCACGAGATCAAGTTCGACGGCTACCGCGCGCTCTGCCGGATCGAAGACGGCGACGTGCGCTGGTTCACGCGCGCGGCGAACGATTGGACGTCACGCTTCGCATCGCTGTCGCCCGCGATGGCCCGGCTTCCCGTCGAGAAAGCATGGATCGACGGCGAGGTGGTCGTGCTGCGGCCGGATGGCACGACGAGCTTCCAGGAGCTGCAGCAAGCGCTCGGGAAGAAGGGCGGCGGCGCGCTGACGTACTACGTGTTCGATCTCCTCTACCTCGACGGCGATGACTTGCGCGGCGTTCCGCTCGAGCAGCGCAAGGCGAAGCTCGAGGAGCTGGTGCGCGCGGCCAAGGTGTCGCCGGAGGTGCTGTACAGCGCGCACTTGAGCAGCGACGGCGCGAAGGTGCACGCGCAGGCGTGCCGCCACGAGCTCGAGGGCATCGTGTCGAAGCGCCGCCACGAGCCGTACCGCTCCGGTCGCCAACGCGATTGGCTCAAGGTGAAGTGCGCGAACCGCCAGGAGTTCGTCGTCGGCGGGTTCACGTTGCCCGAGCGATCTCGTTCGGGGATCGGCGCGTTGCTCGTGGGCGTGTACGGCGAGGACGGCGCGCTGCGCTACAGCGGACGCGTCGGGACGGGCTTCGACATGCGGACGCTGCGCGATCTGCGCAAGCGCCTCGACGCGCTCGTGATCGAGAAGCCCCCATTTGCGAATCCTCCCACGGGTGCGCGCGCTCGCGGCGTGCGTTGGGTCGAGCCCACGATGGTGATCGAGGCCGAGTTCACCGGATGGACCGAGGACAACCTGCTCCGCCATCCGTCGTACGAGGGACTGCGCGAGGACAAGCCGGCGCACGACGTCGTGCTCGAGCGGCCGCTTCCGCTCTCGGAGTCGAAACCGACGCGCGTGTCGGCGAAGACCGTCTCGACGCGCCCGCGAACCGTGCGCTCAGCGAAAGTGAAGGACGAGACCACGGTCGCCGGCGTGCGATTGACGCACCCCGAGCGCGTCGTCTACCCCGAGCAAGGCATCACGAAGCTCGACCTCGCTCAGTACTACGAGCGCGTCGCCGACCGCATCCTGCCGCACGTCGCCGGCCGGCCGCTCAGCATCGTGCGCTGTCCGCAAGGCCGCGGGTCGAAGTGCTTCTACCAGAAGCATCACGACGACAAGTTCCCCGCAGGCGTCAAGAGCGTCCCGATCCGCGACAGCAGCGGGATCGAGCAGTACTTGATGATCGACTCGCTCGAAGGGCTCATCGGCCTCGCGCAGATCGGAGCGCTCGAGCTGCACCCGTGGGGTGCGCGCAGCGACGACGTCGAGCGTCCCGATCGGATGTTCTTCGACCTCGATCCCGCTCCCGACGTCGCATGGACCCGTGTGATCGAGGCCGCGCGTCGGCTGCGCGTCCTCCTCGAAGAGCTCGGTCTCGAGTGCTTCTTGAAGACGACGGGCGGCAAGGGGCTGCACGTGGTCGTGCCCTTGCAGCGCAAGCACGAGTGGGACGAGATGAAGAGCTTCTCGAAGGCGATCGCGGAAGGCATCGTGCGCGAGTCGCCCAAGGAGTTCATCGCGACCGCATCGAAAGCGCGGCGCACTGGCCGCATCTTCCTCGATTACCTGCGCAACGGACGCGGCGCGACGGCGGTGGCGCCGTACTCGACGCGCGCGCTGCCGAACGCGCCGGTCTCGATCCCGATCCCGTGGGAAGCGCTCGGACCGAAGCTGCGCTCGGATCAGTACACGATCACGAACGTGAACGAGGTCCTACGCA
>CAZQHA010000778.1:0-1791 GCA_964592795.1 uncultured Planctomycetaceae bacterium
AGCCCGTTGATCGCGGCGCTCGAGAGCACGAACACCGACATCGTCAGCAACGCGTTGCTCGGGTTGGCGCTCCTCGGTCGGATCGACACGCCGCTCGAGCGTGTGTGCAACTTGGCGAGCACGAGCCCTGACGCGTGGGTGCGCGGCAATGCCGCGCAGTGCCTGTCGACGTTGACGCAGGCCGGAGCGCGGGCCGAATGCGTCCTCAGCACCGCTCGAGCCGGGCTCGCTGACGCGGAACCGGTGGTGCGCGCCCAGTGCGCGCTGATCCTCGCCACGGAGCTCGATGCGGAATCGATGCAGAGCCTGGAGACGCTCTTGCAGGACAAGGTCACGCTCGTCGGCGCGGCGAGCGCGAGGGCGCTGGCGCACATCGGGACCGAACGGCCCGCATTCAAAGGCACGGCTGCACGCGCGTTGACCGCGGCCTACGAGAAGGGATCCGAATCGCTGCGGCCCCACGTCATGCAATCGATGATCGAGCTCGCCGGAGTCAGCCTCGGCGAGTCGGCCCAGGAGTGGTCGGAATGGGCGCGCGGACTGCCCTGACGCTCGTATTGATGCTCGCCGGATCGGCGTTGGCGCTTCCGGCGACGCAGGCGGTCGAGCAGAAACCGCTGCCCACTCCGGCGCCGGGGCAGAAGATCGCGGGGCTGGGCGGATTCCACGCGCGTTCCACGATCGTGTTCGACAACGCGCCGGAGCGGCCGCACGTCCTCGACGCGACGTACGTGTTCCCCGACCGCGTGCGGTTGTGGTTCGGCGTCGACGCGCGCGTCGCGACCACGCTCAGGATGCAGTACCGCTGCGGTTCCAGCACGTTCGAGGTCAGCGAGTCGAGTGCGAAGTCGCGTGAGCTCGAGGGCGCGGAGCGCGATGCGTCGCTTCGAGCGATGGATCTGCGGCGCGCCTGGATGATGTGGCCGGACGCAGCGTCGTGGTCGACGAGCGGTCTGGAACGAACCGCCGATCTGGGAACGCACGGCCGATTGCGAGCGCGATTCGCGTCCGCAAACCACGCACGACCGTCCGAGTTGGCGGTGCTTGGTCCCGACGGCGTCGTGGAACTCGAGTTCAAGGCGATCACGTGGCACCAAGTCGGTTCTCGAACGTGGCCCGCCTCCGCCGAGGTATGGCACGGCGGAACGATCGCTTGGCGCGAGCAGTTGCAACTGGACACGATCGACACGCAGGGAGTGTTCCTCGACACGTACTTCGTTCCTGCGGATCGCCGCCCGGAAGCCATCCCACCGACGTCTTCGCCCGATGCGATCCAGTTGCGCGACCTTCCGGAGTACTGCGCCAAGCGATTCGAGTTCGCGGCTGGGATCGCCTGGGACGATGCGCGCAAGGAAGAGTCGCGATTGCGACGCGAGGTCGCCGCGGAGCTGAAGTCGCGCGGGCTCGCACTCGAGGGTCGCGTGACGATCGAGATGGCAGCGGACGGCTCGCCGCGAGCGTGCCTGATTCGACTGGCGTCGGTTCCGCAGGACGTGCCGCCCGGGTTCGCGGTCACTCCGGCCCGGCCCGGCGTCGCGCAGCTCGTCACGTCGCTCGACCAGGTCACTCAGGCGCGACTCGAGTCGGTCCGCGCGGCCGCCCCGGCCGGGAGCCGAACCGCCCCCGCCTACGTCCGCTTCCCAGTCGGCGACGGGCCGCCGGCCCAGGTGCTGATCGTCGTGCCTCTCGACGCCAAGAACTGACGTCGAGGTGTCTCCCCGGGAGACCACCGAACCGGCGCCGGCCCCCGCGCGGTCTAAGAGAACCCTGTCCTGGATGCGGCACCGTTCT
>CAZQHA010000779.1:0-1786 GCA_964592795.1 uncultured Planctomycetaceae bacterium
GCTTGCTCGAGAGCGCCGGAATCTCGTTCGAGGTCGCGCCCGCCGCGGTCGACGAGCGCCTCGACGCCGGCACGCCGGCCGAGGTCGGCGCGGTGCTGCTCGCGGCGCGCAAGGCGCGCGCGGCCGCGGCGGCGCTCCCGCGCGACGCCGGGTACGTGCTCGCGGCGGACACGGTCGTCGCGCTCGACCATCCCAGCGGCGACCGGCTGCTCGGCAAGCCCGCGGACGAGCGCGAAGCGCACGCGATGCTGGCCGCGCTCTCGGGCACGCGCCACCGCGTCGTGACCGGCGTGTGCGCGCTGCGCACCGAGGACCGCGTCGAAGCCACCGGCTTCGAGCGCACGTACGTCACGATGCGCAGGATCGCGCCGCACGAGGTGAAGGGCTACGTCGAGTCCGGCGAGTGGCGCGACAAGGCCGGCGGGTACGCGATCCAAGAAAACGCGGACCAGTTCGTCACCCGGCTCGAGGAGGGCGGATTCGACAACGTGGTCGGTCTGCCGGTCGAGCTCGCGCGCGAACTGCTCGTCGCGCTCGGCGCGCCTTGCGGCGCGGCGCGTCCGGGGCTAGTCTCTTTGCCCCCTGACTCCAAGAAGCCGGGGAGAACTCCATGAAAGCCGACATCCATCCCAAGTACGTCGAGTGCCAGGTCACCTGCGGCTGCGGCAACACGTTCAAGACGCGCGCGACCGTGAAGGAGCTGCGCATCGAAATCTGCGGCGTCTGCCACCCGTTCTACTCGGGCAAGCAGAAGTTCGTCGACTCGGCCGGACGCGTCGACCGCTTCGTCAAGAAGTACGGCGCGGCGAAGAAGTAGCCGGCCGCGGCGCCCGCGCGCCGCTCTTCGCGCTACGACGAACTTATGGAGTTCGCACCGGCCATCGTCGCGAAGCTGCGCGAGAAGGCCGAGCGCTTCCACGAGCTGACGGAGCACATCTCGCAGCCCGAGATCGCGAGCGACGGCAAGAAGCTGCCGGCGCTGCTCCAGGAGCGCGGCCGACTCGAGGAGTCGGCCCGATTGTTCGAGCGCCTGAAGGCGCTCGAGGCCAGCCGGCGCGAGGTCGAGTCGATCCTGGCCGAGAGATCGCCCGATCCCATCCTGGCCGAGCTCGCGCGCGAGCAGCTCGGCGAGCTCGACGAGCGCGAGCGCGCGCTCGACGACGAGGTGCGCAACGCGTTGATCCACGAGCCGGAAGACGATCGCCGCCGCGTGATCCTGGAGATCCGCGCCGGAACCGGCGGAGACGAAGCGAGCCTCTTCGTCGCGGACCTCTACAAGATCTATCGGCGCTACTTCGACTCGCGGCGTTGGAAGGTCGAGGAGCTCGACCTCTCCCCGTCCGAGGTCGGCGGCTTCAAGGAGATCGTGGTCGCGGTCGAAGGCGACGGCGCGTGGCAGAAGCTGCGCTTCGAGTCCGGCGGCCACCGCGTGCAGCGCGTGCCCGCGACGGAAGCGCAGGGCCGCATCCACACGTCGCTCGCGACGGTCGCGGTGCTGCCCGAGGTCGAGGAGGTCGAGGTGCAGATCCGACCGGAAGACCTGCGCATCGACACGATGCGCGCCGGCGGCGCGGGCGGGCAGCACGTCAACAAGACCGAGTCCGCCGTGCGCATCACGCACCTGCCGACCGGCATCGTCGCGATCTGCCAGGACGACAAGAGCCAGCACAAGAACAAGGCGCGCGCGATGCGGATGCTCGTCTCGCGCGTCTACGACGCGCAGCAGCAGAAGCGGGACGCCGAGCGCGCCGCCACAGGGTAAGCCTGTAGCTGCATCGTCCTCTCG
>CAZQHA010000780.1:0-1774 GCA_964592795.1 uncultured Planctomycetaceae bacterium
ACGCGGGCGTCGCGGCGAGGCCCGTGCTCGACCCGAGGTAGAGGAACGCACGGCCTTCGTTCGCTTCGCCGCCGTCGTGATTCCACGCGCCGACCACCACGTCGGAGTAGCCGTCGCCGTTGACGTCACCCGCGGTCGCGACCGATGTGCCGAAGATCGCGTCGCCTTGATCGCACTCGGCGGTCCATGCGGGCGTCGCGGAGAGCCCGGTGCTCGAACCGCGATAGACGAACACGCGGCCTTCTTCCGTCTGCCCGCCATCGTAGAGCGACGCGGCGATGATCACGTCGCTGTAGCCGTCGCCGTCGACATCGCCGGCGGTGGCGACGCTGCTGCCGAACTCCGCGAAGGGTTGATCGGACTCGGCGGTCCATGCCGGCGTCGTCGCGAGCCCGCCGCTGCCGCCGAGATACACGAACGCTCGTCCTTCACCGGGCTGGCCGTTGTCGTACGTCGGCGCGCCGATGATGACGTCGCTGTAGCCGTCGCCGTTCACGTCGCCCGCGCACGCGACCGACGCGCCGAACCACGCGCCGTGCTGATTCCCTTCGGCGGTCCAGGCGGGCCCGGTGAGCGTGGGATCGACGGTGACCGGATAGATCGCGTGCGAGTCGTCGACGACGATTCCGACACCTTCCGGGGTCGGCACGAGGCGCGCGTCGAGCTCGCAACCGAGCGCATCGAACGCGAGGAGACCGATGTAGCGCAAGCGCGTCTCGCCCGACGCATCGACGAACACGCCGGATCGCGCGCCGTCGTCGATGCGCAGATCCAGATCGCCGCCGACGTCGAGTCCGATCCATAGCGGACCGCCGCCCGCCGGCGCGCGCGCGATCGTCCAACCCTGCTCGATGCCGCGCTCGTCGTTCACGAACCACTCGCTGAGCTCGCCGTGGTCGAGCTCGGCGCGCTCTCCGGTCGCGTGCACGCGCGCCGGAGCGAGCTCGGCTGCGCTCTCCACACGTCCGAACGACCTCGTCGCGACTCGAAGCGTCCAGGGAGCGTTCGAGTCGGCCGCATCCGGATCGCGCGGCTCGATCTCGACGCCGGCGTTCGAAACACGCGCGCGAATTCCCTGCGCGCGGTTCGGTGCAGACCATTCGCCCCACGCGCCGGGCACGGACGCGAATTCGTACTCGGCGCGCTCGATCCGACTCGAAATGCCGGCGAAACAGCCGGATCGTTCGCGCGGGCCCGCAGGTTCCGAAATCGCGGCCAGCGACCAGGCGAAGATCAGCGAGCTTGCAGCGGCGAGCATGATCGGCGGTCCGTCCGGACGTGAATTGGAGCACGGTCGATCGGTTCTCGCGACTCCGGGTGCAGTCCTCGCCCGTGAGATCGGCGCGAATGTGGCTCTCGTGCTGTCGAGCCTTGCCGTCGAACCGCAGAATACTCCCGCATGAGCACGACTCTGTCCGACTTCCCCGACGACGTACCGGATGTTCCCGATCTCGTCACCACGCGGCGCGACGGCGATTGCTTGTGGATCACGATCAACCGCCCCGAGGTGATGAACTGCCTCTCGTTCCCGACGCTGCGCAGACTGCGGACGCTCTTCGCGTCGCTGCGCGAGGACCTCTCGCTCCGCGCGATCCTGATCACCGGCGCGGGCGACAAGGCGTTCTGCGCCGGCGCCGATCTCAAGGAGCGCAAGACGATGCCGCCCGAGCGCGTCCCGCAGTTCGTCATGAACATCCGCAAGACGATGGACGATCTCGAAGCGCTGCCGCAGCCGACGATCGGCGTCGTCAACGGCGTCGCGTTCGGCGGGGGG
>CAZQHA010000781.1:0-1774 GCA_964592795.1 uncultured Planctomycetaceae bacterium
GCGTCGGCACGCGGTTCCAGGACTTCACTACCGGTTCATGGTCGCTGTTCGCCAGGTCGGCGCGCTGCGGCTGCGCGCGATCAGCGAGCCCGGTCGCACGCTGATCGTCAGTCGCGGCGGCCGCGCGCTGGCGCGGGTGCGATTCGAGCCGGCGCGCCGCGAGCAGCAGGTCGAGCTCTCGCTCGCGCAAGCCTGCGATCCGCTGATCGTGCTCGAGACCGTCGGCGTTCGCCAGAGCGACGAGCAACGGCGCAACGGCGACGCGCGCGAGCTCGGCGTGTTCGTCCGCGCGATCGAGGTCCGCGACGGAGAGCGCTGGCGCGAGCTCGACCTCGCGGTCGAGCCGGTCGAGCGCGGTTTCGGCGTCACGCTCGACCTCGATCGGTTCCGCCTGCCGTTCAACCGGCGCGCGGTCCGCGCGGCCGACGGCTTCTTGGTGCACAGCAACTTCGTCGCGCGCAAGCTGCTCGCGATCCGCGACGCGCCGGTCGGCGTCGTCCACCACGGAGCGCGTCCTCGCTGGAGCGACGACGACCGCCGCGCCGAGCGGGCGCGCCTAGGCCTGCCCGAGCGTTTCCAGCGCGGTTTCCTGATCACCAACTTCGGCCACGTCCAACGTCACAAGCGCGTCGACAAGCTGCTCGAAGCGCTCGCGCTCGCGCGCCGCGAGCGCGGCGACGTCCATGCCGCGATCGTCGGCACGCTCCAGCCGCAGTTCTTCGACGCGCGCGCGTTCGCCCACGGCCTTGGGCTCGACGACGCGGTGCTCTTCACGGATCATCAGCCCGAGGAAGTCGCGTGGCGATGGATCCACGCGGGCGACGTCGCGGTCCAGTTGCGCGGGCCGTCGACCGGCGGCACGAGCGGGGGAGTCTTCCAATCGCTGTCGCTCGGCCGGGCCGTGATCGCGAGCGATCTCGACGAGCAGCGCGAGCTGCCCGATTCCTGCGTGCTGAAGGTGAGCACCGACGACCGCGAGGTGGTCGACCTCGCGCGGACGTTGATCGGGCTTCGCGACGAGCCCGCGCGGCGCGACGAGCTCGAGCGAGCCGCACGCGCGTTCGTCGAGACCGAGTGCTCCTGGCCACGCGTCGCGCGGCGCTACCACGAGCTCTTGCGAGTCCAACCTCGCGTGCGCGGCAGATGAACTTCTTTCCGTCCCGTGGATCCGATGGGACGACGAAGTGCGGCGAGTGCGTGACCGCTTCTTCATACCTGGGGTAGAACGGCATGGCTACGATCGGCCTGCCACCGACGCGTTTCTCTCGCGCGCCGGTTCGACGACCAGCGCGTGACGAAGGCAGACGTCTCGCGCGTCATTCGCTCCTTGCGCCTCCACGCACCTTGGCTGGCTTCCACGGTCCGTCCGAACACGGCACTCGCGGCTCCGCGAGGTGGGCAGCGCTCGGCCTGTTGGCCTTGGTCGTGGTCGCAGCCGCCGTCGCGTGGTTCGTGCGCGCGCGCACGTCGCCGACGCGCGCGGCCATCGCGGCGGGTCCGCCGCTGGTCGAGCGCCTGCGCGTTCGGCCCGAGATCGAGATCGAGCGCGACAACG
The DNA here is from genome assembly GCA_964592795.1 of uncultured Planctomycetaceae bacterium. Taxonomy (GTDB): domain Bacteria; phylum Planctomycetota; class UBA1135; order UBA1135; genus JANLUN01. The sequence goes on from CAZQHA010000781.1 coordinate 1,556, forward strand.
CGCCGGTCCTCGCGTACACGCTCGAGCTTCCCGGCGAGCTCGAGAAGGCGCAGTTCGACGGCGCGAAGAGCGTCGCGCGGATCGAGCGACCGCCGGCGCTAGGCCAAGGACGCGAGCGCCTTCAGATCGAGGTCGAATCGATGCTCACGCTGACGATTCCCGGGCCTTTCGAGGCGGCGGGCTCGCAGCGCGTGATCGTGGACGTCGCTTCGACTTCCC
>CAZQHA010000782.1:0-1768 GCA_964592795.1 uncultured Planctomycetaceae bacterium
CGTCGCGTACAGCGGCGGCCGCGACTCCACCTACGGGCTGCACTACGTGAAGACGGTGCTGAAGATGAACCCGGTCGCGTTCACGTACGACTGGGGCATGGTCACCGACCTCGCGCGCCGCAACCAAGCGCGCGTGTGTGGCAAGCTCGGCATCGAGCACATCCTGCGCAGCGCCGACATCCAGAAGAAGCGGCGCTACATCCGCAAGAACGTCGAGGCGTGGCTGAAGAAGCCCGAGCTCGGGATGGTCACGCTGTTCACCGCCGGCGACAAGGAGTTCTACCACCACGCGCGCAAGCTCCGGAAAGAGACGGGCATCAAGCTCGTGATCTTCTCGACCGGCAACATGATCGAGGACACGCCCTACAAGACGGGCCTGTGCGGCATCAACGAGAAGGACCACGGCATGACGCTGACGGGCCTCTCGTTCGGCGACGAGATGCGCCTCCTCTTGTACTACGCGAAGAACTACCTGAAGAACCCGGCGTACTTGAACGAGTCGATCTGGGACACGCTCTTCGCGTACTGGTGCACGTTCGTCGTGAAGGACGACTTCCTCTACCTCTTCCACTACCTGCGCTGGACCGAGGAAGAAGTCGTCGGAACGATCCGCCGCGAGTACGACTGGGAAGTCGCGACCGACACGAAGTCGACGTGGCGGATCGGCGACGGCTCGGCGGCGTTCTACAACTACATCTACACGACGATCTGCGGCTGGTCGGAGGACGAGGTGATGCTCTCCAACCAGATCCGCGAGGGCCACCTGACGCGCGACGAGGCGATGAAGCGCGCCGTCGAGTACTCGAAGCCGCGCTTCCCGTCGATCCGCGACTACTCGCAGCTGGTCGGATTCAACTGCGAGGAAGCGCTCACGGTCATCAACGGCGCGCCGAAGATGTACTGAGCGCGACACGCGCTTCGCGAACGCTGACGTCGAGCTAGAGCGCCGGCGCTTCCGCGCGCTGGAAGAAGAGCACGACCCCGAGGTGCATCCCGTGGTCGGTGAATCGGACGTGCACGCGGTGGCATCCGCGGTCCTGCAAGCGGCGCAAGAGCGCGTCGGCGTCGTAGCAGTTCATCTGCATGTGCGGAAAGCCGAACGGCTTGCGCTGGATCACGTTGACCACGTTGTGCACGAGCGGCACGTGAGCGCGGATCCACTGCGCGACGCGCCGTGATGCGGAGAGTCGTGTCGCGTACGTGAAGTGGAGCACGCCGACGCCGTTCGGCGCGAGTCGCGCGAGGAGCGCGTCGAGCAGCGCCTCCCCGCGCTCCCGCGGGATGTGCTGGAACACGACGAACGAGTGGATGAAGTCGAACTCGCCGGTGACGGCGCTCAATCGATCGTCCGAGCGAGCGAACGTGAGGTTCGTGACGCCGCGCGTCACGCAGTTCTGGCGCGCCTCGGCGAGCATCGACTCGGAGACGTCGACGCCGACGACCTCCCGCGCGCGCCGGGCCAGCGGAATGGCGACGCGCCCGACGCCACAGCCGAAGTCGAGCCCGCGCTTCGGCGCGAAGTCCGGCGCGAGCGACTCACGGACGATGCCGAGCACGTCGTCGACGTGCTTCTCCCCGGTGGCGAAGAAGACGTCGCGTACTTCGCCGCTGAGGTTCTTCGTGAGGAAGTACGGCTTGCTGAAGACGCCGTAGTACGGCTCGAGCTTGCCGAAAGCTTCCCAGGCGGAGTCGGTGTCGCTCATGTGGGCGACCTATTATAACTGACTGATGTCTGCCCGCTTTTCACAACTAATGTTCAGGAAGTGAG
>CAZQHA010000783.1:0-1764 GCA_964592795.1 uncultured Planctomycetaceae bacterium
TCCACCCGCGCGTCGGGCGCGCGTGGCGGACCGGCGTCACCGGGCCGCCGGGCGCGGGGAAGAGCACGCTCGTCAACGAGCTCGCGCGCCACTTGCGCCAGGCGCAGAAGAGCGTCGGCATCCTGGCCGTCGATCCGACGAGCCCATTCAGCGGCGGCGCGCTGCTCGGCGATCGCATCCGCATGGAGGAGCGCACGCTCGATCCGGGCGTCTTCATCCGCTCGATGGCGAGCCGCGGCAGCCACGGGGGGCTCGCGCGCGCCGCGGTCGACGCGTGCGACGCGATGGATGCCGCGGGCTTCGACGAGATCTTGATCGAGACCGTCGGCGTCGGCCAAGCGGAGTACGACGTCGTGTCGGCCGCCGACACGGTGCTCGTCACGCTGTGTCCCGGCGCGGGGGACGCGATCCAAGCGATGAAGGCCGGCATCCTCGAGGTCGCGGACGTCTTGGTCGTGAACAAAGCCGACCTGCCCGGCTCGGATCGGCTGGTGCTCGATCTGCAGGAGGCCGTGCACATCCGCCAAGCCGGGTTCGGCGGTTGGCAGACGCCGGTGGTCCCGTGCTCGGCTGCGAAGCCCGAAAACGTCGAGGCCGTCGTGCGCGCGATCGGCGAGCACCGCGAGTACCTGAGCGACGGCCGCCTGGCGACGACGCGGCGCCAGAAACGTCTGGCGCAAGTCCGCCGCCTCGTCGAAGAGCGCGTCGGAGAGCACCTGTGGGGGCCCGGCGGCTTCGCCGAGCGCGTCGAGAGCCTCCTCGATTCCGGCCGCGCGCCTTACGATATAGTGGCCACGATCGTCGGCTCGTTCGTCGCCGGCGCGAGCGAAGCCGCGCCTTCCATTCAACGAAAAGCGAAGCGCCCATGACCCCGCCGAAAACCGTGATCCAGGTCGACGCCCGCGCCGAGTGGCAGGCGGCCCTGGCGGCGGCGCGGCTGCGCGACGGCGCCACGTTCAGCTCGATCTCGGGCCACCCGTTGAAGCCCATCTACGGGCCGGAAGACGCGCCGATCGACTACGAGCGCGACCTCGGCTGGCCGGGCCAGTTCCCCTACACGCGCGGCGTGCACCCGAGCATGTACCGCGGGCGCCTCTGGACGATGCGCCAGTTCGCGGGCTTCGGCACGTCGGCGCAGACGAACGAGCGCTTCAAGTTCCTGCTCGACCACGGGCAGACGGGCCTCTCGGTCGCTTTCGATTTCCCGACGTTGATGGGCTACGACTCCGACCACGAGCGCAGCCGCGGCGAGGTCGGCCAAGCGGGCGTGGCGATCGCGAGCCTCGCCGACATGGCGACTCTTATGGACGGCATCCCGATGTCGAAGGTCTCGACGTCGATGACGATCAACGGGCCGGCGCCGATCCTGCTCGCGTTCTACATCGCCGCCGCCGAGAACCAAGGCGTCAGCCCGCGCGACATCCGCGGCACGGTGCAGAACGACATCCTGAAGGAGTTCCAGGCCCAGCACGCGTGGCTCGTCCCGCCCGAGCCCGCGCTGCGGATGATCACCGACGTGATGGGCCACTGCGCCAAGCACGTGCCGCAGTTCAACACGATCTCGATCAGCGGCTATCACATCCGCGAGGCGGGCTCGACCGCGGCGCAGGAGCTCGCGTTCACGCTCGCCAACGGCATGGAGTACGTGAAGCGCGGCATCGCCGCCGGCCAGGACGTCGACGACTTCGCGCCGCGGCTCTCGTTCTTCTTCGACAGCCATCTCGACTTCTTCGAGGAGATCGCGAAGTTCCGCGCCGCGCGCCG
>CAZQHA010000784.1:0-1759 GCA_964592795.1 uncultured Planctomycetaceae bacterium
TGTCCGCGCTCCTCCGCGCCGATCCCCGGGTACGCGCCCGGCGTGTTGATCAGCGTCACGATCGGCAGGCGAAGCTTCTCGGCGAGCTTCATCTTGCGCAGCGCCTTGCGGTAGCCCTCGGGGTGCGCGCAGCCGAAGTTGAACGCCACGCGCTCCTTCGTCGTGCGGCCCTTGCGGTGCGCGACGAGGAGGAAGCGCCGGTCCGCGATGCGCGCGAGACCGGTCACGATCGCGCGGTCCTCGCCGAAGACCTTGTCGCCGGAGAGCTCGATGAAGTCGTCGAGGACCTTCTCGATGTAGTCGGTCGCGGCCGGGCGCTCGACGTGGCGCGCGACGTTGACGCGCTCCCACGCGGAGAGGTCGGCGTACGTCGTGCGGATCGATTCGGAGAGCTTCTGGCGCAGCGCCTCGAGCTCCTCGGAGAGATCGAGGTTCGTGCGCAGAGCGAGCGCCTCGAGCTCCGCCAGCTGCGCTTCGATCTCGCGGATCGGCCGCTCGAACGCCATGCCGGCGGCGGTCGTGTCGTTCCTGTTGCGCGAGGAGTCGGCCAATTCGAGGTTCCGGCGGCGCGACGAATGCGCGCGAGCGACGAGCATGGTCCCGGAGCGCGAGCCGGATGGCAACTCCTTGACGAGCCCGCGAGCGCGCGCTCGGTGCGCGCGATCCTGTTCGCGCGCACCGCGCCGGCTAGAATCCGCGGCTCGTTCCGCTCTCCTCACCCCATTTAACACGTACGACGCCCATGGCCGCTTCCTCCCTGTCGCGTGACGCATCTCAGACGACGCCGCTCCCGAACGCCTGGCGCGTCGAGGTGTTCCGCAAGGACTCCGCCGACGATCCCCAAGGCGAGCACCTGATCGGCGCCGCGGCCGAGATCGACGTGTCGCTCGCCCGCGCCCGATTCGGCCGCGGCTACCTGTTCCCGCCGAGCCTCGCCAGGAGCGACATCGAGCGCGCGGCGAGAGAGCTGCTCTCCGACGCGGTGCTCGACGACGTGCGCATCACGGCCCCGAAGTCCGCGCCGGCCGCGCGCCTGGCGCACGGCGCGGGCGCGCAGCGGATCCTCGTCGCGCGCAAGCCCGGCGTGATGGACCCGGTGGCGCTCACGGTCCAGCGCGCGCTGTGGCGCAGCGGGCTCGTGCCGACGGCCCGCGACGAATCGTTCCTCGTCACGACGTTTCGCGTGGTCGAGCTCACGCCCGCGGCCGCGGCGCCGTTCGACCGCGCCGCGCTGTCGCAAATCGGCGAGCGCATCCTCGCCAACCCGACGATCGAGGACGTGCGCGTCGAGAGCGAAGCGCTCAGCTACACGCGCCCGCCGCCGTCGCCGCGCCACGGCGTCGTGCGCGTGCCGCTCGCGGACGCGAGCGACGAGCGGCTGCTCGAGATCAGCCGACAGGGCGTGCTGTCGCTCTCGCTGGCCGAGATGAAGGCGATCCAAGCGCACTTCCGCGAGATCGGCCGCGATCCGACCGCGTGCGAGCTCGAGACGCTCGCGCAGACGTGGAGCGAGCACTGCAAGCACAAGACGTTCACCGGCGTGGTCGAGATGGACGGCGAGCGCATCGACAACCTGCTCAAGCAGACGATCAAGGCCGCGACGATCGAGCTCGCGAAGCCTTGGTGCGTCAGCGTGTTCCACGACAACGCGGGCATCATCGCGTTCGACCGGGGCTTCGACGTGTGCTTCAAGGTCGAGACGCACAATCACCCCAGCGCGATCGATCCGTACGGCGGCGCGGGCACCGGCATCGGCGGC
>CAZQHA010000785.1:0-1415 GCA_964592795.1 uncultured Planctomycetaceae bacterium
CAGCGGATCCCGAGATCGTCGCCGAAGCGCGAGCTCTCGACGGCGCGCGACGGCTCGAGCGACGACAGGAACGCGAGCGCGCCGTCGTCGACGACGATCTCCGCGATCGCGCCCAGCGAGAGCTCCACCGTCTGACCGTCGGCGAGCGAGAGCTTGCAGCCGCTCTTCGAGAGCCGCTCGAGACGTCCGCGCACGCGGCTCGAATCGACGAGGTCGACGACGATCGGCACGCGCTCTCCCGCGTCGCTCTCGTCGCTCTCCGACGCCGTGTTCTCGATGAACAGCGCGGCGACCTCGGACCAGGGGATCAGCTTGTTGCCGAGCAGCGCGCCGCGGAATTGCACGCCCTCCGCGGTGAACTCCTCGACGCCGCCGTCGATCGCGTCGAGCACCTCGCGCTGCCGCCGGTAGAGCCGGTCGCCTTCGGGCGCGGCCTTGGGTGCTTCGGTCCACAGACCCGCGAGCCGCGCGTCGTAGGTGATGTTCACGAGCTCGTCGAGCGTCACGTTCAACTTCACGCCGCCGATGATCTCGAGCACGAGCGCATCGCTTTCCCCGCCGAGCACGCGGCCGAACATCACGTCGCCGTTGCGGAACTCGACCCGCGCCCTCGATTCGCTCGCGATCGGCGCCGGTGCGCGCGCCGCCGCCTCGAAGCGCACCATGTGACCGCCGAGCGCGCGCGGGTCGGTGCAATCGAGCGATTCGAGCGCGACGGTCTTCGTCGTGCCTTGGGCGGATTCGACGACCGCACGCGGACCGGTGACCGGCGGCGGCCCGTCGGCGATCGGAGCCTGCCGGACGGAGGAGAAGAGCAGCGATGCGATGACGAGGGGCAGCATGGAGACTCGCGTAGACGGGCCGAATCGGAAGTTCGCGCGCAGATCCTAAGGCCGTGCGGTGAGCTCGTGGAACCGCTGCCAGTGTGGCAGCTCCTCGACTCGGACCGTCAGCGCGCTGCCAATCAGGCAGAGCCGAGAGTGCGGCCGCGCCAGCGGAAACCCTTGCGCGGCTTCGAGTTGGACGCGCGCAGGGCAGCGGCACCGTTCTTGCTCGCTCGCGCGCCTTCATTCGACTCCCGGAGTCTGCACCCGCCGGCTCGCCGTGCGCCGCGGGGTCGCTCGCTCCGCATCTCCCGCAACCTGAAGAGACCAAGGATCCATGGCCAAGCAAATGGTTTTCGAGTCCGACGCGCGCGAAGCGATTCGCCGCGGCGTCGAGAAGCTCGCCAAAGCAGTCACCACCACCCTCGGACCCCGCGGCCGCAACGCGATCCTCGACAAGGGCTGGGGCGCGCCGACGATCACCAAGGACGGCGTCACCGTCGCCGAGGAGATCCAGCTCGCCGATCCGTACGAGCACATGGGCGCGCAGCTCGTGAAGGAAGTCGCGAGCAAGACGAGCGACGTCGCCGG
>CAZQHA010000785.1:1425-1759 GCA_964592795.1 uncultured Planctomycetaceae bacterium
ACCGAGGCGATCTTCACGCAGGGTCTGCGCGCGGTGACCTCGGGCGCCGCGCCGGCGCGGCTGACGAAGGCGCTGCGCGATGGCTCGCAGGCCGTGACCCTGCAGCTCGAGAAGATGTCGAAGTCGGTCAACAAGAACGACGAGATCCGGCAGGTCGCGACGATCTCCGCGAACAACAACCCGCACATCGGGAAGCTGATCGGCGACGCGATGGAGAAGGTCGGCAAGGACGGCGTGATCACGGTCGAGGACGGCAAGACGCTCGACACCGAAGTGACCGTCGTCGAAGGCATGCAGTTCGACCGCGGCTTCCTCTCGCCGCACTTCGTCAACG
>CAZQHA010000786.1:0-1740 GCA_964592795.1 uncultured Planctomycetaceae bacterium
GCCCGCGCACGCGGGGGGGAGGGAGAGGAATCGAAGGAGAGGGAGGGGGGGAGGGAGCGGTGCGCGGAGCTCATCCACGCGTACGCTCAGTCCTGCGCTCGGGCGGCGCGCGCGGCCGTGCAATCTTCCTCGATCCGCGAAGCCGAGGAGCGGTGCTCTAACCTTGTGACTGACCTGTCGTGGTCGATTTCCTTCGCCGCCGGTTTTGGCGTGTTCGACGCCGATCCGCTCCTCCTGCGCGACGCCTTCGAGCTGTCGGAGACGACGCGCGCGAGCGCGCTCGCCTCGGCGCGTCTCGCGAATCTCGCGCGCTCGGATGAGCGCTTTGGCAATCTCCGCAAGCAGATCCAGTCGGCCGGCGAGGAGCTCGCGCGTCTCGCGCAATCAGGTGGAACGCGCGATGCCTACGACGCGGTGATCTCGAAGCGCGATCGCGCGCAGCGCGAGCTGGTCGAGCTCGCGAGTGAGTCCGAGAGCACCGCTGGCTTGCTGATGGAGCCGGCCCCCCCGTCGCTGTCGGAGCGCTTGTCCGAGCGCGATGCGATCGTGGCCTACCGCCGATACACGCGTTCCGACGTCGCGGCACCCGAGTTCGAGGAGCGCTCGACCGAGAGCCTGTGCGCCTTCGTGCTGCGCAAGGGAGCCGAGCTCCAGCTCGTCGAGCTCGGTCCGATGGCGGCGATCGAGGCGGCGGTGAAGGAGTGGCGCGAAGTTCTCGGGACACCGATCGAGCGCGGCATGGCCGCCGGGGCGCTCGAAGATCTCTCGCGGCACACGGAGAAGCAGGGCGAGAGTCTGCGCCGACTGGTGCTGGACCCGCTGCTTCCGGCTCTCGGCGAAGCGGATCGATGGATCGTCGTGTTGGACGACGTGCTGCACTCGGTACCGCTCGACGCATTGCCGTTGGAGGCGAGCGCAGCGTCCAAGAGCGAGACGTACGCGCTGCTCGGCGATCGTTACCGGATCGAGGAGCGACTCTCGCTCACCGAGATCGGCAGCGCATCCGAATCGGTCAACAGCGCCGCCACGCTGGTCGCGCTCGGCGGCGCGTCGTTCAACACCCAGCCGCTTTCGCTGTCGGCCGAGGAATCGGCGGCACTGGACGTGCGCGAGGAGAAGCACGAGGAAGTCGCCTCGCTCCTGCGCGGCGGTGCGTGGGAACGGGGCTTCGAGCCGTTGACGTACACGGGCCTGGAGGCGCGCGCCGTTGCGGCGCTGTTCGACGAGGTGTTCGACGAGAGCGCGAGCGACACGGCGCACGCGCTCGTCTTGGAGAAGCGCAAGGCCTCGCGCGCGTCGGTCGAGGAGGTGGCACCGAAGGCGCGCTTCCTGCACCTGGCGACGCACGGGTGGTTCGCGCCGGAGTCGATTCGGAGTTGGAGCGATCCGGAGCCGACGGCGACAGATTCGAGCTCGGCAGGCGCGAAGAAGCTGGCCTCGTCGCCACTCGGGCCGCGCATGAGCGCGGAGGAGCGCGTGAAGGGCTCGAGCCCGATGCTCTTGTGCGGGCTGGCGCTCGCGGGTGCGAACTCGCCGGCGGATGCGGTCGGGCGCTTCCCGGGCCTGGTGACCGCGGAAGAGATCTCGAGCTGGGATCTCTCGAGCTGCGAGCTCGCCGTGCTGAGCGCCTGCGACACGAACGTCGGCGAGCGGCGTGCGGGTCAAGGCGTCGCGTCGTTGCAGAAAGCGCTGCACATGGCCGGCGCGCGCTCGGTGATCACTTCCTTGTGGAAGGTGCCC
>CAZQHA010000787.1:0-1738 GCA_964592795.1 uncultured Planctomycetaceae bacterium
GGTCGGGATCGTGCCCGTGCACCTCTACGGACATCCGTGCGACATGGCGGCGATCACGCAGATCGCGGACATGAACGGGCTGTGGGTCCTCGAGGACGCGGCCGAAGCGCACGGCGCGGAGATCGACGGCCGCCGCGTCGGATCGTTCGGTCGCGCCGCGGCGTTCAGCCTGTACGGCAACAAGATCGTCACGACCGGCGAAGGCGGTGTGATCGTCACCGACGACGCCGAGCTCGACGCGAAGATGCGCCTCCTGCGCGGTCAGGGCATGGATCCCGAGCGTCGCTACTGGTTCACGGAGGTCGGGTTCAACTACCGCATGACGAACCCCGCGGCCGCGCTCGGCTGCGCGCAGCTCTCCAAGATCGACCGGCTGATCGAGAAGCACCGCGAGATCGCGAGGTGGTACCGCGAGGAGCTCGGCCGCGAAGGCGGGCTCGTCCTCCCGACCGAACGGCCGGGCACGCGCAACGTGCAGTGGCTCTCGAGCGTCCGCCTGCGCTCGGCGGAGACCGAGCCCGTGCTGCGCGATCAGTGGATGGCGCGCCTTTCCGCCGACGGCATCGAGACGCGCCCTTTCTTCCCGCCCATGCATTCGCTGCCGATCTACCGCCAGGCGGCCGGCAGCTGGCCGGTCGCCGACCGCATCGCGCGCTCGGGGATCAACCTGCCCTCGTCGCCGCGCCTCGAGCGCTCCGACGTCGCGTACATCGCCGACCGCGTCCGCGAGCACGCGCGCGCGCTCGAGCGCGTCCCCGGTCCGTTGCCGCGACCGCGCGCGCCGATCCAGGGGGCGCGCTGATGCCTCCCCTGCGCGTCGCGATCCTCGGCGCGGGCGGATTCGCGCGCGAGGTGCACTGGTTCCTGCGGGACGGGCGCACGTATCCCGATGGAGAGCGCGTCGAGGTCGTCGGGTTCGTCGACCGCAAGCCGCAACCCGCAGGACTGCGCGGGCTGCCCGTGTGGACCATCGACGACGTCGATCGCGACGTGCGCCTCCTCTGCGCGATCGGCGGCATGCCCGAGATCAAGGAGCGCGTCGTCGCGGACGCGACGCACCGCGGGTTTCGCTTCACCCCGCCGATCGTGTCCGAGGGCATCCGCATCGGACCGAACGTCTCGATCGGCGAAGGCACGATCGTCTGCCCCGGAAGCGTGGTCACGGTCGACATCGCTCTGGGACGGCACGTCGCGGTGAACTACGGCGTCACCGTCGGGCACGACACGCAGGTCGGCGACTTCTGCATGCTCTCCCCGGGCGCGAACGTGTCCGGTCGGATCACGCTCGAGCGCTCGGTCTTCCTGGGCACGGGCTGCTCGATCATCGAGGGCCTGCGCGTCGGCGCGTACGCCGTCGTCGCGGCGGGCGCCGCCGTGATCCGCGACGTCCCGCCGCACGCGCTCGTCGCGGGAGTGCCCGCGGTCGTCAAGAAGGAACGGCGCGAGGCGGCCTGACGTGACGAGCGCCGTCGCGACCGAGACCTTCTCGATCACCTGGGAAGGCACGCAGTTCGTGCACCACTCGCTGGCGCACGTGAACCGCGAGCTGTGCACGGAGCTCCTGCGGCGCGGCCACGACCTCTCGCTGATGCCGTTCGAGCCGCCGACGTTCTCGCCGCGCCGGAGCGCGCGCGACCGCGCGCTCGCGCAGCGCGTCAACGCCGTGCTCGCGCGCCCCGCCGACGTCCACGTGCGCCACCGCTGGCCGCCGAGCTTCGAGCGCCCCGCGCACGGACGT
>CAZQHA010000788.1:0-1738 GCA_964592795.1 uncultured Planctomycetaceae bacterium
TGTGCCCACCGATTCCGATCGAAAACTTGTCGTGGAGGCGAGATTCTCCTCCGCTCTTCAATCGTCGCGTGAGCAGCACTCGCTCTTCGCACGACACGATGGAGTAGGGGATCACTTGCTTCAGCGTCGGCGTGCGCTCGGCGTACGCGCGCTCGACGAAGAAACCATCGCGTGCGATCGCGGTTTCGAGCTCGCTCGCGCGCCGACCGGTCGCATCACCCGCGAACGGCACGAAGCCTTGCGGGTAGAACTCCGCGAACAGCGCGGAGCGGGGCACGACGAAGACGAACTCCATGGAGGGCGGGGGGGCCTGCGGCGCCCCGGAGGGACTCTCGCGTGGAGAATCAGCCCTCGCGGTGCGGACACTTGGAAGGTCGAAGAGGATAGGCGCGGCTTCCAAATTCGTCAAGATGAGGGGCCTGTGGCTCACTCTACCCACACTATGTAGTAGGGTTGCGATCGAACGGGCGTATCGGCTTCACGCAACCCCAACATTCCCGGTCTTGGGATGCCATTTCTGATGGGATTCCGTAGCCCAAGTCGGGGTCGGTTGCGATGGCTCGGCGGAAGTCGGGAAGCGGTTCGCGCGGCTAGCATGCCGGGATGGACCTCAAGGCGAAGGCCGAAGAGATCGCCGGCAAGGACACGATCGCCGTGATCGCCGCACTCGCGTTCGCGGCCACGGCGCTACAAGGCATCCAGGCATTTGCGGCGCTCGGAATCCCGGTCCGCGTGACCGCTGGGATCGGCGGCTTTCTCCTCGTGCTCTACGTGTGGGGAGTTAGCAAGCGGATCGCCCGTATCGAGGCGCGCCACGCCGCGCCTGCTCCGCTGCCACCACCGGCTTCAGCGGCCGAGCCAGACGAAGAGGTAGCTGCGGAATCGCGCAAGACGTTGGTTGGAATGCGTGAAGCGCTCACGTCGGTTCAATCGCTGCTCGATGATCCGCCGGAAGGAATGCAGAGAACACATCCACGGTGTAGTAGCTGGATCGAGTCGTGCGAGTCGGTCCGGCGATTCGTCGACCTTCTGTCCAAGCGCGTGCCGCTCGATGTCGGCGTACGAATGAAGACGCCGCACGGTTTCCCGAAGCGAAAGGCGATCTCAGGGCACGAAGACCTTGTGAGCGCCCACGTCGTCGCCGGCCGCCTGGAGATGGGCCTTCTGCAATCGATCGAGCAGTTCGCGCCAATTGTCGAGAAGCTAGAGCAGGAAGTGACCAAGAGGCGCGCTGCCGAGCTTCTCAAGCGACGCGCGCTCAGGCCACGCGTCTAATCGTCCTCGAACAGCTCTAGCTGTCGCTCGGCTTTTTCTTGCGATACACGCGTCGCTCGCGCTTTGGCCAGCCTTCCGCGGGCTTCTTTTTCTGCACGGCGCGCTTGATTGCTTCCGAGAACGTGAGCGCGTTGTAGAGCGTTAGTCGGTCCGGTTTCGCGCCGGGCCCGCGCCGCCTTCCGTCGCGCTTTTTCTCGCTCAAACCGCTGTCTTTCTGCTTCCGCTTCTTCACGCAGGCGTTCGATAGAGCAGCCGCTTACCCTGCGATCGGCGGATCGCAAGGGTCACGCGCTGCCCGTCCTCTAGCTTACGGGTGTTGTAGCGGTACTGGAACTCCGAGACGTAGCGGTGAAGGTGCTGCTTGCTCACCGAGTGGAAGGTGCCGTACATGCCACGCTTCAGGAGCGAGAAGAACCCTTCGATGGTGTTCGTGTGAACGATCCCGCGCGCGTACTCGCGCGAG
>CAZQHA010000789.1:0-1737 GCA_964592795.1 uncultured Planctomycetaceae bacterium
AGTCCGGCTCGCCAACCCCCGCGGATTCTGCGCCGGCGTCGATCGCGCGATCGAGATCGTCGAGAAGGCGCTCGAGCGCTACGGCGCGCCGGTCTACGTGCGGCACGAGATCGTGCACAACCGGCACGTGCTGCAGGATCTCTCCGCGCGCGGCGTGCGCTTCGTCGACAGCCTCGACGAAGTGCCTCCCGGCTCGGTGACCGTCTACAGCGCGCACGGAGTCTCCGACGAAGTCGTCGAATCCGGCCAGCGCCGCAATCTGCGCGTGATCGACGCCACGTGCCCGCTGGTGACCAAGGTGCACCTGCAAGCGCAGCACTACAGCGCGAAGGGCCGCGAGATCATCCTGATCGGCCACCCCGGGCACCCCGAGGTCGAAGGCACGCGCGGTCGAATCGACGGACCGGTCACGGTGCTCTCGACGGTCGAGGAGGTCGACGCGCTGAAGGTGCGCGACCCCGAGAAGCTCGCGTACGTCACCCAGACGACGCTCTCGATCGACGACACGCGCGAGGTGATCGACGCGCTCGTCCGGCGCTTCCCGAAGATCCAAGGTCCCGAGCTGAAGGACATCTGCTACGCCACGCAGAACCGCCAGAACGCGGTGCGGCGCATGACCGACGAGAAGATCGACGCGTTGATCGTCGTCGGATCCAAGAACAGCTCGAACAGCAATCGGCTCGCGGAGCTCGGCACGCGTTCGGGCGTGCGCTCCTACTTGATCGACGACGCCGGTGAGATCCGGCCCGAATGGCTCGTGTCGACGACGCGCGTCGGAGTCACCGCCGGCGCGTCGGCGCCCGAGAGCCTCGTGCAGCAAGTGATCGAGCGCCTGCGCCAGCTCGGCGCGAGCGACGTGAAGGAGATGGCCGGCGAGGTGGAGACGACGGTCTTCAAGCTGCCGGAAGAGCTGGCGCGGAAGTAGCGGCCGACGCGACGCGGCTCGCGCTCAGAACGCCGAATCGAGAACGGTCAGCGTCCGGAACGTGCCGAGCGTGATCCCGTTCGGTCCGATGCGATACGCCTGCAAGAAGCGCGTCTGCGCCTCGACACCCGGCGGCAACGTCGGCACGCGGTACTGCGCCGTCAACACCTCGGACGCGGGAATGGTTCCCCAACGTCGTGAACGCGCCGGACCGATCTCTGCTTCCGGGAACGGCGACAGCAAGACGCCGCGCCGCGAGGCGAGCGCTTCCCACGTCGTCGTCAGCTCGTCGTTCAGGAAGACTTTCGCGCCGGGCAGTCCGGTGAATGTCACGGTCACGAACTCACCCTCTCGCGCGACCGCCGGGATCGTGAATCCAAGGCTCGCGACCGAGAACGTGAACCCGGGTTCTCCCGCGTAGGCGGCCCCTGGGAGAGCGGGATCACAACCGAAGTCGTTCCCATTGGTCCAGACACCTTGCGCGCCGCCGGAGACCATGAGGTCGAGGAACCAGCCTTTCGTCGGCCCGGCCATCGTGAACGTGCCCCAGTCGAGCCAGATGCCGTCTCCCCCGGTCCGGGCGCAACCCCACGCGGCGCAATCGGTGTTTCCTCCGTCGCCACCGTGGATGTTCGAACGCGCGGCGAAGAAGAACGCGGGCGTCGTCGCGCTCGTGATGTGCTGGACGAACACGGCCTCGCCACCCCGGCCGGTTCGAGAGCCGCCGTTCGCGCCGTGGCCGCCCTCGATCGCGCACTCGTAGCTCGCGACCGACGAGTTCCAGACGCGCACTCCGTAGTTGGCGTTCACGA
>CAZQHA010000790.1:0-1722 GCA_964592795.1 uncultured Planctomycetaceae bacterium
ATTCTCCATGCACATCGTGATCGCCGTGCCGTCCATCACGCGCAGCCCCTGGCTGAGCACGTCCATGTACGAGAGGTCGCGGTAGAGCTTCGCTTTCGGATTCTGCTTGGGATCGGCGTCGTACACGCCGTCGACCTTGGTCGCCTTGAGCAGCACCTCGCACGAGAGCTCGGTCGCGCGCAGCGCGGCCGCGGTGTCCGTCGTGAAGAACGGATTGCCGGTGCCGGCCGCCAGGATCACGACGCGGCCCTTCTCGAGGTGCGAGAGCGCCTTGCGCCGCACGAACGGCTCGGCGACCTGGTGCACCTCGATCGCCGTCTGCACGCGCGTCTCGAGCCCGTGGCTCTCGAGCGCGTCCGACAGCGCGAGACCGTTGATCACGGTGCCGAGCATGCCCATGTAGTCGGCGCTGGCGCGGTGTCCGCCGAGCTTCGAGAACTCGGCGCCGCGCAGGATGTTCCCGCCGCCGCACACGATCGCGATCTCGACGCCCAGGCCCGAGACGCGCGCGATCTGCCGCGCGATCTTCTGCACCGCCTCGGGTGCGATGCCGTGGCCGGTGGCCGGATCGCCGAGCGCTTCACCGGAAAGCTTGAGCAGGACGCGTTGGTAGGGCTTCGTCATCGTTGCGATCGACTTCCAGCGTGCGCGAGACCGGGTTCGGGGCAGAGGATAGGGATCGGGACGGGCCGTTGTCGATCGGGGGGGCGCTTCAATGCAGCGAGGGCCGGCGTCCTGGCGCCGACCCTCGAGAGCACCGATGGGAGCAGCGCTGGCGCGCTGCACACGTGACGCGGGGCGCAGCGCCCCGCGTCACTTGCCGATCTGGTAGCGCACGAAGCCTTCGATCTTCGCGCCCTTCCCGAACGTCGCTTCGGCGACCTTCTGCACGGTCGTCGTGTCGTCCATGAACCACTTCTGCTCCGAGAGGACGTTGTCCGCGTAGAACTTCTCGAGCTTGCCGGCGACGATCTTGTCCTGCATGTCCTTGGGCTTGCCCTTGACCTCTTCGACGTAGATCGCGCGCTCGCGCTCGATGCGGTCGCCCGCGATCTCGCCGCGCGTCGCGGCCGAGGGGTTCGCGAAGACGATGTGCATGCACAGCTTCTTCAGCCCCTCCTGCGCCACCTCGTCGGCCGCGTCGGTCGTCACGGAGACGAGCGCCGCCTTCTTGCCGTCGTGGTGCACGTAGCAGCCGACACGGCCCTTCATGTTCTCGAAGCGCTGGAAGCGCGCGACCTGCGTGTTCTCGCCCAGCTTGCCGATGAAGAGCTGGATCGACTCGCCGATCTTCGTGCCGGTCTTCGAGTGCTTCAGATCGAGCAAGGCCTCGGTCGACGGCGGGTTCTTCTCGGCGACCTGGAGCGTCACTTCCTTCATCAGGTCGGTGAAGTCCTCGGTGTTGGCGACGAAGTCGGTCTCGCAGGTCATCGCGACCAGCGCGCCGACGCGGGCCTTGGGACCGATCCAGGCGTGCACTCGGCCCTCGCCCATCTCGCGCGAGGCTTTCTTCTCGGCGGTCTTCAGGCCCGACTTGCGCAGGTGATCGACCGCGCCCTCGAGGTCGCCTCGGCTGGCTTCCAGCGCGCGCTTGCATTCCATGAGGCCGGCGCCGGTCCGCTCGCGCAGATCGCGCACCATGGCAGCTGTGATTTCCATTGGCATGTCTCGTCGGGATGCGGCTCCGGACGTGGAGCCTGTGATTCGAATCGCCGCGTCCGC
>CAZQHA010000791.1:0-1717 GCA_964592795.1 uncultured Planctomycetaceae bacterium
CGTCCTGGCTCTGTCGTTCGCAGGACGCGGAGCCGCAGGCTCCGGTTCCTCGTTCGTGTCGCGGTAGAACTCACCGCTCCTGCCGTTGCCGACCCACTCGATCAGCGCCTTGCGCGAGAACTTCCACTCGCGGCCGATCTTGCGCGCCGGGATGCTCTCGGAGTGGAGCACCTTGTTGAACGTCTTCACGCTCACGCCGAGCAGCGCCGCGGCTTCTTCGATCGTGAGGATGTCGCGCGTCGTTTCGTCGCCGCTGGGGCTCACCGAGTCGCTCCTTGCGAGGCCCAACGCTTCTTCATCTCGTCCTGGATGTACTTCACGATCTCGTCGGTGCGCGTTCCGGGGCCGAAGAGGCGAGCGAAGCCCTGAGACTCGAGCGCTTCCATGTCGTCGCCGGGGATGATCCCGCCCCCGATGAGGAGCACGTCCGGCAAGCCGCGCTTCACGAGCTCCTCGCGCACGCGCGGAAAGAGCGCCATGTGCGCGCCGGAAAGGATCGAGAGCCCGACGACGTCGACGTCTTCTTGAACGGCGACCTCGGCGATCATCTCGGGCGTCTGGTGCAGCCCCGTGTAGATCACCTCCATGCCGCTGTCGCGCAGCACGGACGCGACGGTCTTCGCGCCGCGGTCGTGGCCGTCGAGGCCGGGTTTGGCCACGAGGACGCGGATCTTCCGGTCGGTCACGCGCGTGCCTCGTCCGCGAACCGTCGCGACGCCGAGCGGTACCACATCATCCCGAACGCGCCGACGACGAGCAGGATGAGCGCGCCGCGCCACACGTTCGCCGACTCGCCGGCATTGAGTTGGTACCCGAGCAGCAGCAAACCGAGCGCGAAGTCGATCAGGCTGAGCCACAGCAGGACTCGGATGAGCTTCGTCTTCATGAGCGCTTCGCCTCCGCGGGGGTGTTCCGCCGCTGAAGTCGCGACCACCAGAACACGAGGATCGCCGCCCAAGCGAGCAACATGCCGGCGGTGACGAGGACATCGACCAGCTCGACGGATTCGGCCTGCACGAGGTCCTTGACCTCGCGTCCGCTGAAGAGGACTACCACGCCGACCATGATGTGGAAGCTGCGCCGTTTCTCGAGCGCGCGGGCGGCCAGGCTCTTGCGGATGCGTGCGGACGCCGCTTCGGCGCGCGGCGACATCGTGTGAGTGTTGGCGCTCATACGATCATCGGCTCCTTGTAATGACCGAACTCCTCGCGCAGCACGCCGGCGATCTCGCCCAGCGTGCAGTCGGCGTGCGCCGCGGCGACGAAGCGCTCGAGCAAGTTGTCCTGGCCCTTGCACGCGTCATGGATGTGGTCGAGCGCGGCCTTCACCTTCTTCGCGTCGCGCTTCTTGCGCAGCGTCGCCAGGCGCTCGAACTGGTCCTTCTCGACCGCCGGGTCGATCTTGTGGATCTCGATCGCCGGCGTGCGGCCTTCGTCCTCCTCGTAGCAATTGATGCCGACGATCTTCTTCTTGTGCTGCTCGATCGCGATCTGGTACGCGACGGCCGAGCGGTGGATCTCGCGCTGGATGTAGCCCGACTCGATGCACGGCACGACGCCGCCGCGGCGATCGATCTCGGCGAAGTACTTCTCGGCGTCTTGCTCCAGGCGGTTCGTCTGCGCCTCGACGAAGTAGCTGCCCGCGAGCGGGTCGATCACGTGCGCGACCTCCGTCTCCTCCGCGATGATCTGCTGCGTGCGCAGCGCGATCTTCACGG
>CAZQHA010000792.1:0-1716 GCA_964592795.1 uncultured Planctomycetaceae bacterium
GCGCGAGATCCCGGCCGGCGTGCAGGGCATCGACCTCGTGCCGCTCGTGCGCGGAGCGCCTCCGCCCGCGCGCGGCCTGTACATGGAGACGTTCCAGGCCAGCCTCGGCGACCGGCGCATGCACGCGTGGTGGGAAGACGGCTGGAAGTACGTGCAGCGTCTCGACGGGAGCGAGATCGTGCTCGAGGACGGACTGCACGGCGAGGTGGACCGCACCGGTCAAGCGAACGAGAAAGCGGCGGCGCTGCGGGCGCGTCTCGTCGACTACCTCAAGGACTCGCGCAGCACGAGCGCTTCCGGTCCGCTCGACGAAGCGGCGCTGCGCGCGCTCCGGCAGCTCGGGTACACGGGCGACGACCCGCACGGCGAGCACTGATCACTGCTCGCCGTCGCCGTCGTCCTCGTCGCCGATGTAGCCGAGGGCCTTGAGCGTCTCCTTCACGTTGCCGGACATCTCGACCTTCGCGGCGTGCGTGCGGAAGTGCTGCGCCGCCTTCGCCTGCGCCTCCGCGAGCCGCGCACGCAGCGCGTCTTCGTCGCTCGTCGAGAGATCGTTCTGCTCGCGCGGATCCCGCGCGAGGTCGAACTGCATCAGGATCTCGCTCTCGGGAGCGTCGAGGCGGATCAGCTTCCGCGCGCCCAGGCGGATGCCGGAGAGGCTCGGCTCCTCCGGCCGCTCGAAGTAGACGCTCCGCTCGCTCGACGCGCCGCCGTCGAGGAGCGGGACGAGGCTCTGCCCTTGGATCGGGAACTCGACCGGCGCGTTCGCCCAGCTCGCGATGGTCGGCAGCACGTCGAGCAGGCTGACGGGCGTCGCGATCGACTGCGGCGCGATGCCGGGCCCGGCCACGACGAGCGGGACGCGCACGAGCTCGTCGAACAGCGAATGGCCGTGGAGCCACTGCCCGTGGTCGAAGAGCTCCTCGCCGTGATCGGACGTGATCACCACGTAGCTCGATTCGAGCAAGCCGCGCGCGCGCAGGTGCTCGAGCAGCTTGCCGAGCTCGCGGTCGCAGTAGCGGATCTCCGCGTCGTACAGCGCGGTGACGCCCGCGAGCTCCTCCGCGCTGGGCGCGTCGTACCGATCGAGCGGGTAGGGGATGCGCTTGACGGGCACGCTCGGAACGGTGTTCAGCGCGAGCGCGTCGAGCGGCGCGTCGTTCAACAGGTCCTCGGGCGGAGCGTACGGATGATGGGGGTCGAGGTACTGCACGTAGAGGAACATCGGTTCCTCCTTCGCGACGCCGTCGACCCAGTCGAACACGGCGGCGTTGACCGCGGCCGCATCGGTGCCGCGCAGCGCCCAGCTCTCGCCGCGCTCGCCGTGCGCGGCGCGCGCGAGCAGCGGCCGGAAGACGCTGTCGCGGACGAGCTTCCTCCATCCGCCCATCGCGGTCTGGCCGAGCAGCGACGGCAGGCCCGAGTTCCAGAAGAAGTCGAACCCGCGCCCGAACCCGAACGTCGGCGAGACCTGCAGGTTCGCGGAGAACGCGGCGGTCTTGTAGCCCTGGCTCGACAACAGCTCGGCGAGCGTCGGGAGGTCGGGCGGCAGGCTGCGCCACTGCGAGTACACGTCGTGGCTCGTCGGGTAGAGCGACGTCATCAGCGACGCGACGGACGGACGCGTCCACGGCGCGGTGGAGTACGCGGCGTCGAAGCGCGCGCCGTCCTGGGCGATCGCGTCGATCTCCGGGAGGTCGCCGTCGTGCTGGAGGT
>CAZQHA010000793.1:0-1716 GCA_964592795.1 uncultured Planctomycetaceae bacterium
AGCCTGTCGGTGCCGACGCAAGACGGGCGGATCATGTCGCTCGCCGACGGTCTCGCGACCGCGCTGCAGCGCTATCTCGACGCGAAGGAAGAGGTCGGGCTGCACGGATTGCTGCTCGGTGGAGCGGAGCCCGAGATGATCCGCACGCCGCCCGCGCAACCCGCCGCGCGCGCCGCGCATTCGATGGGCTCGCACGCGAACCCGCCGCGCAGCGTGTCGCAGTACAAGCTGAAGTGCCCGGCGTGCACGAACTTCCTCGCGTTCGAGGAAGGCTGCGTGAAGTGCCACTCGTGCGGCTTCAGCCAGTGCTAGTCACCGCAAACTGAGCTCGAGCGTCGCTCGCTCGACGAATCCGCGCCCGGTGCGGTCATTCCGCGTCGGGCGCGGTCATTTCTCGGAGTCGTCTTTCGGCGGCTCGGATTCCTTCGGCGGCTCGGAGTCTTCCTTCGGGGCAGGAGGCTCTTCGACGTCCGCTTTCGGCAGCTCGCGCCTCTTGCGGCCGAAGAAGTCTCGATCGAGCTTCGAATCCGTCATGCGCTCGAACGCGAGCGTCTGTCCGTCCGTGCGCGCGAGCGTGAGTCGGCCCGCGGAGAGCGTCACCTTGTACGTGCGCGACGTGCCCGGCGATTCGAACTGCAGCTCGCCGACGCGGTTGACGAACGCGCCGATCAGCGACGACGTTCGAAGGAATCCCTGGTCGTCGAGATCGAAGTTGTGCGTCCCGGATTGGAAGGTCTTCGCTTCGACGTTCACGGCGTCCGACATCCAGCCCAGGTGCATCTCGAGCGACATGCTGCTGCCCGCGAAGAGGCAGTACCCGACGTCCTTCCGCGCCTGGGGATAGAGCGTCGGCGCGTGGAACTCGACGAGTCGCCAAGCGCCCTGCAGCTCCTTGTGGAGCTTCTTGCGGTCGACGCGCACGCGATCCGCGCCTGCGCCCTCGGGCGGATCCTGCGGCTGCGTCGGCGCCTGTACGCCGGTCAAGAGGAGGAGCGACAGCAAGGGGATGCCCAGGACATGCCCGGTCGGGTGGATACGCATGGCTGCCTCGTAAGAGATCTGCGCGCGGAGCGCCGTCGGTGGTCAGAATAAGCCGCGCCGCGCGCCCGACCGCTATCGCGGGGGGATTTCGCCCGCGCCGCGCCATCGCCGATTCGCGCGGGCGCGTAGGGGGGCGCTCACCGTCCGGATCGACCGGAACCGGGGATAGGATCAAGCCCCCTGCCCGCGGGCATCCCTCGAATGAAGCACCTCCTCTCGCTCACGCTGCTCGTCTTCGCCGCGCTGTCGTCCGTCGTCCACGGGCAGTCCAACCAAGCGAACGGGGAGCTCTTCGTGCGGACCGAGGGCGAGGACGTGCGCGTCGCGATCCAAGTGAAGATCGACCGCGGGTGGCACCTCTACCACGGCCCGACACGCGAGGACATGGGACCGCCCGACGCCGTCGGGAAGCCGCTCGTCATCACGTTGTCGGGCACCGACGTCGCATGGAGCCCGGTGAGATATCCGCCGCCGGAGCGCCTCGAGCAGGAGATCGGCGCCGACGACAAGCCGACGCACATCTTCGGTCACGAAGGCACGGTCGTCTTCTTCGCCCGCGGCAAGTTGAAACCGGGAGCGACAGGCGCGGACATCGCCGCGGAGCTCGATGGTCTGACCTGCGAAGACCTGGGCACGTGCGTGCCCTACAACGAGGGCCTCAAAGCGTCCGGTCCG
>CAZQHA010000794.1:0-1713 GCA_964592795.1 uncultured Planctomycetaceae bacterium
GGTTGCGAAAGCGCACTCCGGCCCAGTTGCGCGCATCGCCGCCGGAAGAGAAAGCGTCGTACCAGCGGCTCTCGGCGAACTCGCGCTCCTCGTTGCCCATCGCGCAGGTGATTGCGGCGCGCATGTCGCGCGGCCGCACGGTGAAGACCTGGAGCGCTGCAGAGTCGCGGACGACCGAGGGATGCTTGATCGACTCGATCAGCTTGCGGCCCACGCGGGCGTAGAGGGGCGTCACGATCCCCAGCCACAGGCTGGACAGGCGCGGCGTCAAGACCGGCACGCGGATCATGGACCGCCGCAGCCCGCGCTGCCGCGCGTACTCGCGCATCAGGTCGCCGTACGACACGCGGTCGGCACCGCCGATCTCGAACACGCGGCTCTCCGCGAGCGGCACGTGGAGCGCTTCGACGAGGTAGTCGAGCAGGTCGTCGACCGCGATCGGTTGCGACGCCACGTCCACCCAGCGCGGCGTGACCATCACGGGCAACCGTTCGACCAGCGCGCGGATCATCTCGAACGACAAGCTGCCCGAGCCGAGCACGATCGAGGCCCGCAGCTCGAGCACGCATGCGCCCGATTCGCGGAGCACTTGGCCCACCTCGTGCCGGCTGCGCAAGTGCGCGGAAAGATCGTCGCCATGGCCCAGCCCGCCCAAGTAGACGATGCGCCGAACACCCGCGCGTCGCGCGGCTCGAGCGAAGTTGCGTGCCGCCGTCCGATCCCGCGCTTCGAAGTCCTCGACTGCGCCCATCGAGTGAACGAGGTAGAACGCGCTCTCCACGCCGTCGAACGCCGGTCCCAGGCTCTCGGGCTGAAGCACGTCACCCGGCACGACCTGCGTCGATGGCCCGACGCGCGACGAAAGATCCCGGGGCCGCCGCGCGAGGCAGCGCAGGGCACGCCCTTGCTCTTCCAGGCGACGGCGCAAGCGGCCGCCGACATAGCCCGTGGCGCCCGCGATCAGGATGAGACCGCTCAAGGAGTCCTCTCGTCGCACAGTATCGTTCGCGCGCCGCGCACGCCGGATGCAGGAAAAACCAGCGCCCTGCGTGCACCCGGCGGACGAGGTCCGCAAACTTCGTCGCAGCGTCGTCCTCCGTGAGCTGCCGTGCGGACAACTGGCGGAGCTCCGCCGGGACCGACTCGATCGCGGCGACACGAAAGAGTCAGTAGACCGAACTGGCCGCGTGTCGATACGAGTTCCGGCCCGGGGCGCGCGCGTAGACGTGTGCGCTCCTCTGGCTCCGGTTCGCCAAGACGCACTCCCCGCACAGAGAACCCACGTGACCGTTCAGGACCCCACCTTCGTGCCGGGACTCGCCGGCGTTCCCGCCGCGGAGTCGGCGATCAGCTACATCGACGGCGAGATCGGGATCCTCGAGTACCGCGGACACCGGATCGAGACGCTCGCGGAGCGCAGCAACTTCGAGGAGGTGTGCTGGCTGCTCTTGTTCGGCACGCTCCCGCGGGAACGCGAGCTCGCCGAGTTCAAGGAGAAGCTCGCGCGGGCGCGCGAGATCAAGGCCCGCGTGCTCGACGCCGTGCGCGCGTTGCCGCTCGACGGCCATCCGATGGGGGCCGTGCAGGCGGGGCTCGCCGCGCTGCCCCTCGAGCGAGTTGAGGAGCGCCGTCTCCTCGCCGCAGATGTACGCGCCCGCGCCCGGATGGACGACGATGTCCATGGGGTGGTCCTTGCCGAACGGACGCGCGCCC
>CAZQHA010000795.1:0-1712 GCA_964592795.1 uncultured Planctomycetaceae bacterium
GCACCCTCGCGGCGCGTGTCGAGGGCTCGACAACGAGCGCCGCGTGAGCGACCCTCTGCGCCGCATGGCGTCGAAGAAGAGCTCGTTCACGGAGGAGGTTCAGCTCTCCGGCCACATCATCGATTCGTGGGTCCTGCCGCGCGCGTTCGACACGATCATGGACTGCGGGGGCGACTTCGAGGTGCTGTCGATCCAAGTCGGCAAGCACAAGGGCGAGACGAGCCGCGCGCATCTGCGCGTGCAAGCTCCCGACGCGGAGACGCTGACCGGCATCGTCACGCGACTGCAGGAGCTCGGCGCGGAGCTCGTCAGCAAGCGCGACGTCGAGACGAAGCCCGCGCCGCGCGACGGTGCGCTGCCCGCCGACTTCTACAGCACGTCGAACATGGCGACGCAGGTGCGCCTCGGCGGACAATGGGTCCACGTCGAAGGCATCGAGATGGACGTCGCGATCCTCGTCGACAAGGAGCGCAAGCGCGCGTTCACGCGTCCGATGGTGCACGTGAAGAAGGGCGATCCGGTCGTCGTCGGCTACGAAGGCATCCGCGTGCAGCCGCAGGAGCGCGCGCGGGAGACCGAGATCTTCTCGTTCATGGGGAGCTCGGTGAGCTCCGAGAAACCGAAGAAGCTCATCATCCAAGAGATCGCGCGCGAGATGCGCGAGATCCACGACCAACGCGGCAAGATCCTCTTCGTCGCCGGACCCGCGATCGTGCACAGCGGCGCGGGTCCGCTGCTCGCCGATCTGATCCGCGACGGCTGGGTCGACGTGCTCTTCGGCGGCAACGCGATCGCGACGCACGACGTCGAGAGCGCGCTGCTCGGCACGAGCCTGGGCGTCAGCCTCGAGAGCGGGCTCGCGGTCGAAGGCGGACACCGACATCACATGCGCGCGCTGAACGCGATCCGCACCGCGGGCTCGCTGAAAGCCGCGGTCGATCAAGGCATCTTGACGCGCGGGATCATGTACGAAGCGATCCGGAAGGGGATCCCGGTGGTGCTCGCGGGGTCGATCCGCGACGACGGGCCGCTCCCCGACGTGATCACGGACGTTCTCGTGGCTCAGGACGAGATGCGCGCGCGGGTGCAGGACGGCGTGCGCATGGCGGTGATGATCTCGTCGATGCTGCACAGCATCGCGACCGGCAATCTCCTGCCGGCCGCGGTGAAGACGGTCGCCGTCGACATCAATCCAGCCGTCGTGACGAAGCTCGCCGACCGCGGATCCTGGCAGGCGGTCGGGCTCGTCACCGACGCCGAGCCGTTCCTGCGCGAGCTCGCGGCGGCGCTCGCCGAGCGCTGATCGCGACTACTTCTTCGTCAGATCGACGCCGTGCGCGCGCCACTGCTCCTCGGTGAGATCGCGCATCCACGTGTTCGGACCCGCGACCAGCTGCACGCGCTCCACGATCACGTTCTTCGAGAACTTGCTGCCTTCGCCGCGCCAGGCGATGCGGTACTCGCCGGGCTCGCGCGCGGCGAGCGTGATCTTGCCGTCTTCGGTCACGGTGCACGCGGAGAGCTCGAGCGCCGGCGTCGTCTTGCTGTGGAGCGTCGCGAGCGCGCGCCCGGGCGGCTTGCCGGCGACCGTCAGCGAGCCCGACACCGGGCACTGCGCGTCCCGCGAGAAGTCGAGGTCGCGCTTCGTCGTTCCGCCTTCGGTCACCTCGAACACGTACGGCGGCTGCTTCGACGCGCCGACGGGCGTGCCC
>CAZQHA010000796.1:0-1711 GCA_964592795.1 uncultured Planctomycetaceae bacterium
ACCGGCAAGTTCTGCAGCACGATCTCCTGGAACACTTGATCGTATCCGCGCTGGAGGAACGTCGAGTAGATCGCCGCCACGGGACGCAGTCCGCCCTTCGCCATCCCCGCCGCCATCGCGCACGCGTGCTGCTCCGTGATGCCGGTGTCGTGGAAGCGCGCCGGGAAGCGCTCCGCGAACGCGTCGAGCCCCGTGCCCGACGGCATCGCGGCGGTGATCGCGTGGATGCGCACGTCGCGCTCGGCGAGCTTGATCAGCGCGTCCGAGAACGCCTTCGTGAACGCCGGACCGGAAGCGGGCCGCGCGGGGACGACGATCCCCGGCTCGACCATGGGCTCGACCTTGGGCGTGTCGCCACCGGAGTCCTTGGGCTTCTCCGCGGCCTTCACCCCGTGCACGCGCTCGGGATGCGTCGGCGCCTTGGGATGGCCCTTGCCCTTCTCCGTGAGGATGTGCAGCAAGACGACGCCGTCGAGCGAGCGCGCGCGCTCGAGGTGCTCGACGAGGAGGCCCACGTCGTGACCGTCGAGCGGCCCGACGTACGTGACGCCGAGCTCTTCGAAGATGTGACCGGGCACGACCGCGTGACGGACGACCTCGCCGAACTGCTCGAGCGCGCGGTCGACCTTGGGTCCGATCACCGGGATCGCGGAGATCAGGTTCGACACCTCTTGGTGCGCGCGCTGCACGAGCCGGTTCGATCGGATGCGCGAGAGGTACTTCGCGAGCGCGCCGACCGACTTGCTGATCGACCACTCGTTGTCGTTGAGCACGACGATGAGCCGCTGTCCGCTCGCGGCGGCGTGGTTCAGCGCCTCGAACGCGACGCCCGCGCCGAGCGCCGCGTCGCCGACGAGCGCGACGACGCGCGGCGGCTCGCTCTCGAACGACTGCGCGAACGCCAGGCCCAGCCCCAGGCTGATGGCGGTGCCCGCGTGGCCGGTGTGGAAGAGGTCGTACTCCGACTCGCTGGGGTTCGTGAAGCCGCACAGTCCCCCGCTCTGGCGCAGCGTGCCGAACTCTTCGCGCCGCCCGGTGAGCACCTTGTGCGGATAGCACTGGTGGCTGACGTCGAAGACGAGCCGGTCGCGCCGGAAGTCGAAGACGTAGTGCAGCGCGACCGTGATCTCGACCGTGCCCAGGTTCGAGCCCAGGTGTCCGCCGGTCTTCTGCACGCTGTCGAGCAGGAACGTGCGCACCTCGGAGCAGATCGCGGAGAGCTCGTCGCGCCGGTGGGTCTTGAGATCGAGGGGCGAGCGGATCGACGGCAAGTACGGCTTGGATTCCGCGGGCCGGTCGGTGTGGGCGGTCTTGGACATGTGCGTCTGCTTCAGTCTGTCGGAGCGGCGGGCGGCTGTGTAGCCGCCGGCCGGATTCACGACCTGCGCTCGCGCAGGTACAGCGCCAGATCGAAGGCGAGGTCGCCTTCGCGCGAGCCCAGCGCGGCCGCGCGCTCCCGAACCTCCGCCGCCAGCCGGTCGGCCTCCCGCCGCGCACCCTCGATCCCGAGCGCGGCGACGAGCGTGGGCTTCTTCTCCCGCGCGTCCTTGCCGGGCGTCTTGCCGAGCGTGGCCGCGTCGCCGGTGACGTCGAGGATGTCGTCGATCGCTTGGAACGTCCGGCCCAGCGCCTCGCCGTACGCATGGGCGCGCCGCACGTCCGCGTCGCTCGCGCCGGCGGCGTGGGCGCCGAGCTCCGCGGCCGCGGCCAG
>CAZQHA010000797.1:0-1707 GCA_964592795.1 uncultured Planctomycetaceae bacterium
GCGTGGGAACGCGAGCGAGCCCGAGGGAACGCCGATGCATTCACGTGGATCGTCGAGTGTCTCGCCGGCCGCGGCACGCCCGGTCTGCAACGACGACAGGCGCTGCGCGACGAGACGGCCGTGTACTTCGCGGGCCATCTCGCGCACCGCCCGCGCAACGCGGCGGCGCTGGAGAGCATGCTCGCCGACTTCCTCGGCGTCGATGTGAGGGTTGACCAGTTCGTGGGACGTTGGCTCACGGTGCCCGAGGAGGAGCGGACGCGACTTTGCGCGACGGGCGGGGCGCGAGCGCTGAGCAACAATGTGCTCGGCGCCGGTGTGCTCGTCGGCGAACGCGTGTGGGACGTGGGGTCCAAGATCCGGATCCATCTCGGTCCGCTCACCGCCGACCAGTTCGAACGGCTCGAACCCGGAAGCTCTGGCGTCCAGCGCTTGCGCGATCTCGTGTTCGCCTATCTCGACCTCGGCACCGACGCGGAACTCTCCGTCGAGCTCGCGCCCGGCTGCGCGCCCGCGCTGCGGGTCGACAGCCGCGACGACCGCACCGCTCGATTGGGATGCGACGCGTGGCTGTCGGCGCATCCCGCGAAAGCGAGCCCTTCGCCCGCCGTGATTTCGCTGGACTGCGGATGACGAGGGTTCGACCATGTTGCGCCTCTTTCCACCGGACGATTCTCCACTGCCGGAGGTCTCGCGATGACTCAGGTGAATCTCAAGTCGCTCGTGGCACATCTGAACTCGACATCGCGTCGTGCGCTCGAGGCGGCGGCGGGCTTGTGTCTTTCCAGAACGCACTACAACGTCGAGATCGAGCACTGGATCCTGCGGCTCCTCGAGGAGAAGGGGAGCGACGTCCCGATGATCTTGCGCAGGTTCGAGATCGACGTCGCGCGACTCACGGCTGATCTCGCCCGCGAGCTCGATCGGCTGAAGACCGGGAACTCGCGCACTCCCGGGCTCTCGCAGAGTGTCGTCGACTTGGCACGGGAAGGTTGGCTCGTCGCATCGCTCGAGTTCGACGCGACGCGTACGCGCTCCGGGCATCTCCTCGTCGCGATGCTCGGTGTCGATTCGATTTCCGCGCAGGTGCGCGACGTCTCCGAGCTGTTCGAGCGCATCTCCGTCGAGACGTTGCGCCGTGAGTTCGCGGACATCGTGGCGGAGTCGTGCGAGGCCGCGGAGTCCGGTCCCCCGTCCGCCGGGACTTCCGACGCGCCGCGCGCCGCCGGCTCGACCAGGACGCCCAGCTTGGATCAATTCACGATCGACCTAACCGCGCGCGCGAAAGCGGGAAAGATCGATCCGGTGCTCGGACGCGATCCGGAGATCCGGCAGGTGATCGACATCCTCACGCGCCGCAGGCAGAACAATCCGATCCTCACGGGTGAAGCCGGCGTCGGAAAGACGGCTGTCGCCGAAGGCTTCGCGCTGAGGGTGGCGCGCGGCGACGTGCCTCCCGCGCTCGCGAACGTCGCGGTCCGTTCGCTCGATCTCGCGCTCCTGCAAGCCGGGGCGGGCGTCAAGGGGGAGTTCGAGAACCGATTGAAGTCCGTGATCGCCGAGGTGAACGCGTCGCCGACGCCGATCATCCTGTTCATCGACGAAGCGCACACGCTGATCGGGGCCGGTGGCCAGGCGGGTCAAGGCGACGCGGCGAACTTGATCAAACCGGCGCTCGCGCGCGGCGAGCTGCGCACGATCGCGGCC
>CAZQHA010000798.1:0-1702 GCA_964592795.1 uncultured Planctomycetaceae bacterium
CGCGCATCGCGCCGGCCGTACGTCATCGCGACCGCGGCCGACGCCGCGGGCGTGCCGTCCGGCATCCGGATCGCGACCTCGAGCACGCGCTCGGGCGCGTGCGCCACGACGTCGACGACGTGATCCTGCGGTTGTGGGTCGTCGAGGACGGGCGCGGCGAGCACGAATTGCGACGGCTCGAGCTCGAAACGCGCCGCGAAGCGCGGGTTCTCGAGATCGGGCACGTGCAGGATCGAAACGACGCCCGACGCCAGCTCCGGCGCCGTGCGGAAAGAGCCGTCGAAGCCCGTGACGACGGTCGTCGTCTGCGGCCGACGAGAGAGAAGGGAGAGTCGCAGCCCCTCGATCGGCTCGCGCGTCCGCGCGTCGACGACGCGGCCGCGCACGCTGCGCAGCGCGTCGGGGTCGAAGATCGGCGAGCCCTCGGCGCGCCGCGCGCCGGTCGGCGGCGGCGCTTCGAGCGCGGCTGGCGCGAGCGACGGAATCGTCGCAGGCGCGGCGGCGAGCGGCGCCTCGTCGCGACGTTCGGTCGCGACGTTCGCGACTCGACGCGCCTCGACCGCGGCCGGTCGCGCCCCGGCGCGCAGGTTCCAGGCGAGCGCTCCCGCCAGCGCGCACACGAGCACCAAGGACGCCGTCAGGAAGTGGCCCGTGCGCATGCGAAGGGTTCCGAGCGGATCGCGCGCTCGGAAGATCCGATCAATGGTTCGCTCGCGCGCGGGCGCTCCGACCGAAGCGTCCGACGAAGGCCGCGTTCTCGTCCGGCCGCGACCAGCGGTCGCCCACCGCGCGATCGTCGACCTTGAACTCGTCGTTGTGGCCGACGAGCGCGCCGTCGATCGCGACGAACGGCCGGTACCACACGTTGAACGGCATGCTGCAGCACGCGCGATCGGGTAGCGCCGCGCCGGCGAGCGAGAAACCGGCCTCCGAGCGCAGCGCATAGCGCTCCGCGTCGATCGACAGCGTGAGCGGAACGGCGGTCACTCGCTCCACCGTGCCGAGGAGCGCGGGCTCCTTCGTCCGCAGCCAATCGACCGCGGCGTCGCGCGCCGCCGGCGAGCTCGCGTCGCCGACGTAGATCCACGAGCGTCGCTTCGCGCCGGTCTCGGCCAGATTCGACGGCGCCGACAGCACGACCGCGAGGTCGACACCGGTGACATCGACGCCGCGGTGGGATCCGCCTTCGAAGCGCCACGCGAGCAGGGCTCCGCGCCCCTGCGTGGTCGCTTGTCCGCCGTAGTGGCACGCACCCGCGAACACGGCGGCGGTGCGCGCTTCGACGTAACGGCCTCGCGGCTCCGCAGGCGCGGCGGCGAGAGGAAGGCTGAGTGCGATCGCGGCAAGGCTCATCATGGCGCTGTCTCCGAGAGCGGGCGGGCGTCCGGCCCGTGCGTCCAGTCTATAGGATCGACTCGAAGCAGCTGCGCCCCGCGCGACATTCGTCGGGATCGACGACCTCGCCGTCCGGCCCCAGGACCTGCATCGTCCGGCGGCACCAGCAGTGGTTGCTGCCGTCCAGGATGTCGGAGACCTGCATCGGCGGGCCGCGCAAGAAATACGTCTTCTTGCTCTGGATGTGGATGCAGAACGGACTGAGGTTCAGCGCCGGAGCCGGACGCGCGGATTCGTCGTGCTCAGCCACGCGAGACGCCCTCCAGCGCGCGAATCATGAGGCCCTTCGTCAGCGGCACCTTGTACT
>CAZQHA010000799.1:0-1691 GCA_964592795.1 uncultured Planctomycetaceae bacterium
GGAACCGCGTGCGGCTCGCCGGCGGTCGCCGCCACGCCGCGCGCGCTCGGGTCCTCGCGCTCGAGCCACCCGCCGCCGACGCGCTCGCTCAAGCTCTTGGCTTCGCGCGCGAACCTCCGCGCGGCCGCGGTGGAGCCGCCGATCAGCTCCGCCAGGCGCTCGAGCTCGATGGTCCCGATCTGCTCGAGGCTCGAGCAGCCCACTTGCCGCAAGCGCTTGAGCGTGGCGGGTCCGTCGGCGTGCAGCGTGCAGAGCAAGGCCAGCGCGTCCATCTCGATCCTCCGGTCGTCGTCGCGTGTTTCGGGAGCGCCCGCAGGTGTACGCGATCGGGAGCGGCGAAGCCAGGGACGAGCTAGGTCACGCTCGCGCCGGCGACGCGCGCTTCGCGGCGGCGGGAAACGGAGCCGAGTGCGAGCACCTCGTCCGCGAGCGCGGCGAAGTCGGCCGCGGCGAGTCCGCCGGGGTCGATCACCGACACGGGCGCGCCGAGCGCCGCCGCCTCGCGCAGCCGCACGCTATGGCGGATCACCGTGTCGAAGAGCGCGCCGGAAAAGCGCGCCTGGAGCGCGATCAGGATCTCCCGCGCCAGCTTCTGCTTGCGGTCGAACATCGTCGCGACGACGCGCAGGTCGAAGCTCGGACCTTGCGCGCGGACCTCGTCCAGGATCCGCGCGGCCGCGATCGCGCCCTGGAGCGCGAACGCTCCGGTCTCGACGACGAGCACCGCGGTCGTCGACGCGCGCAGCGCATT
The DNA here is from genome assembly GCA_964592795.1 of uncultured Planctomycetaceae bacterium. Taxonomy (GTDB): domain Bacteria; phylum Planctomycetota; class UBA1135; order UBA1135; genus JANLUN01. Next base: position 752 of record CAZQHA010000799.1, read on the forward strand.
CTTCGTGAGCACGCCGTCGGCACGGGGCGGGCAATCGAGCACGACGACGTCGAACGAATCGCCGGCGGCGGCGAGCGCTCGCGACAGCGACTGCTCGGGCCCCATCGCGCGCTCGGAAAGCTCCTCGAACTCCGCCAGGCGCGACGTCGCCGGCAAGAGCCACACTCCGCCCGCGGCGGCCATCAGCGCCCCGTCGAGGCGCGTGCCGCCGAGCAAGACGTCGCACGCCGTGGGATCCCGCCCGTCCTCGGGCGCGATCCCGAGGGCGAGGGTCGCGTGCGCCTGCGGATCGAGGTCGACGAGGAGCGTGCGCACGCCGCGCGACGCGAGCACTCCGGCGAGGTTGACGGCGACGGTGGTCTTTCCGCAGCCGCCTTTCTGATTCACGAGCGAGAGGACCTGCATGCCGTTCAGCGCAGCGCCTTGCGGGCGCGCTCGTAGAATGCGGTCGGCGTTCGAGCTCGGTCAATGGCCGGCCACTCGGCGACGGCGGAGAGCGCGCGCGCCGCGAGGCTCTGCGGCTCCGTGAGCGAGACCGGCTGGCGCGCTTGGACGCTCCGCCCGACCGCGTCGTCGGCCGGGATCCAACCGATCCACTCCGGGGCGTGACCGAGGAAGCGCGTGCTGGCCGCTTGGAAGCGGTCGAACGCCGCCGTCGCCAGCGCGCGGTCGGGGCTGCGGTTCACGACGAGGCCGGCGCGGATCTGCGCGTTCACCGAGTGCGCGCGCTTGTAGAGCGCGTACGCGTCCGAGAGGGCCGTGACCTCGTGGCTCGTGACGAGGATCAGCGTGCTCGTCGCCGCCAGGTGCGCGACCGTGCTGTACGACAGGCCCGCGCCGTGGTCGACGACGATCAGGTCGAAGTCGCGTTCGAGCGGGAGCAGCGCCTCGAACAGCCGGTCGAGCTCGCGGCGCGTCGGGTTCGCGAGCGCGTGCCGCC
>CAZQHA010000800.1:0-1685 GCA_964592795.1 uncultured Planctomycetaceae bacterium
GTGCATCGAGTTGAAGCGCCACTACCGCGAGCTTCCTGCGGAACACGCGGCCGAGGTCGCTGAGACTGTCGCGGACCTGATCGTGAACTTCATCAAGTCGCGGTCTGGCCACAACCCGTCTGACCGACCGCAGCCGCGCCCTGAGACGACGCCGGCGAGCTGCGCGGGCGTACCCATCGCTTCTGGCGGCGACGCAGGGAGGACTCGATGACTGCGGCAGGTGAGTTTCGTCGCGGTCATCGTGCACGCGCGGACGAACGCGTGCCCGTTGTCTCGCTCGGGCAGGGCGATTTTCGACGTGACTACTACGCCGAGGACCTGGGCGTGAACGCCGCGAATGACAAACCCGTGCAATCGAAACCGGACATCAAGCTGCTCGAGGCGGAAGCGCTCGGTGCGGCGCTACGGTACGTCGTCGTCGCCGACTGGTTCGAGCAGCTCCCGTCCTCACGTCACGACAGCGAACGCGAGCGGCGCGCGATGGACGCGTTTAACCGCGTCGAGGCGGAGCTCCGCCAGGCCGGCGGACGGCTCTTGCGCAGGCTCGGGCATCGTGAACTTGTGCTCGAGCGCGCGCTGAAGGAGGTCGGCGCGTCATGACGCTCGCCGTGCATCAACCGAGCGCGCCGCAGATTTCTGGGAGCAGCCAAGCCCGGGATCTGCTCACATCCACCCGCCTGGCAACGCTGCGACGTTGTGCCAAGCAGCACTACCTACGTTACGAGCTTGGGCTGTCGCGCGTACGCACGAGCGATGCCCTGCGCCTGGGCGGCGCCTTCCACCGCGGGCTGGAGCGTCACAACCGCGGCGCTGATCCGGCCGATGCGATCGTCGACGCGGTCACCGGGTACGAATCAGCGCCCGAGTGGGCGGACAGTTTCGAGTGGCAGGTCGAACGCGAGACCGTCCAGCAGCTCCTGGCGGGCCATTTCTGGCGATACGAGAAGGACGATATCGAGATCATCGCCGTCGAGCGCACGTTCGAGTTGCCGCTCGTCAACCCACAGAGCGGTCGCCCGAGCCGCGCATTCGTCATCGCGGGGAAGATCGACGCGATCGTGCGCCTGGCCGACGGGCGCCTCGCGGTCCTGGAGTACAAGACCGCCGGCGAGGACATCGGTCCCGACAGCGACTACTGGCTTCGTCTGCGCTGTGATCCGCAGATCTCGCAATATGTGCTCGCGGCCCGGGCGCTCGGCTTCGACGTCGCGACCATCCTGTACGACGTGACACGCAAGCCAACGATTTCACCGCTAAGGGCAACGCCTCCCGACAAACGCAAGTACACGAAAGACGGTCGCCTCTACGCCGCGCAGCGCGAGAACGACGAGACGCCCGAAGAGTTCGGCCAGCGCCTGCTGGTCGATGTCGGCGACCGCCCCGACTACTACTTCCAGCGCCGCGAGGTCCCCCGTCTCGAGGACGAGCTGGCCGAGTTTCAGGCTGAGGTCTGGCAGCAGGCCAAGCAGCTTCTCGACGCACGCCGGCACGGTCGCTGGTTCCGCAACGTCCATCGCTTCACCTGCGGCACATGCGAGTTCGCCAACATCTGCCTCAACGGCGTGCGCGTGACGCCGGGTACGGCGCCCGCTGGCTTCCAGATTCTGACCAACGTTAACCCCGAACTTTCAGCAGGAGATGATTGAATGAGCACTGCACCATCCAGGCCGGTCCCCGTACCGCGC
>CAZQHA010000801.1:0-1674 GCA_964592795.1 uncultured Planctomycetaceae bacterium
AGGCGTTCGCGATCTTCGTCGGCGCCCTGCTCGCCGGACTCGTCGGCGTCAGCCCCGTCGACCTGGGCGTCCACTGGCCGACCGATGTCCTCTCCGGATGGACTCTGCGCGCGGTGTGGGCTTCCGCGGTGTGGCTCGTCGCGAGGGCGTTGCAGTCGCGCGGGCGCGTGGAGTCCGAAGGGAGCGATCTGGACGCGCCGGGACACGCCTGACTCACTTCTGCGGGCGCTTCTCGAGATCCACGAGCATGTCCTTCGCCCCCGCGAGGTTCGGATCCAGCTCGAGCGCCTTCTTGCATGCCGCGATCGCGCGCGCCGTCTGTCCGGGCGCGTAGCTCAGCCAGCGCGCCTTCAAAAGCCACACGAGCGCGTTGTCCGGCTCGATCGCCGTCGCCTCCTCGATGTAGCGCGCCGACTCCGCGTAGTCGCCCTTCATCGCCAGCGCGCTCGCCAGCATCGCGCGCATGAAGCCCGACCGGGGACGGAGCGTCATCGCCGACTGCATGTGCCTCACGACCTTCGCGATGCGAACCTCGAACTCTTTCGGGGCGGTCGACTGGACTTGGAACGACGTCATGAATCCGATCGCTCCGAGGAGGAAATGGAGGCGGAACGAGCCCGGATCGAGCTGCACCGCGCGGTCGAGCACCTTCTCGACGTCGGGCAAGCGGTTGTCGACCGCGAAGAGCGCGCCGGCGAGCTCGGAGAGCTGGTCGACGTTCTTGTCCTTCAGCGCGGCATCCTCGAGGAGCGCGTCGAACGCGTCGACCCTCGCGGACTCCCATTGCCGCTCGGCGGCGTCGAGCTCCGGCCAGGGGATCCTCGGCATCGACTCGAACAGCGCGACCGTCTGCGTCCGGATCGCCTCGGACGTCTCCACGTCGTCGCGCATGACGAGCCACGCCAGGTTGCTCACGGAGTCGCGGATGCCCGTCCATAGATCTGGATTGCGCTCGCGAAACGCCCGAAGCTCCGCCGCGGCGAGCGTTCCGACGTCCGGCTGCGACAGGTCGATGCCGAAGCGGCGGAGCGCGTCGAGGAATGCGGGGATCAGCGACACGGCGCTCTTCGGATCGTTGAGTCCGTACATCAAGGTCCCCATCTGCATGGAGAGCTCGTCGAGCTCGGCGGCGAGCCGCCGGTCCGCCTGCACTTGCTCGAGCGCCGCGCGCGCGGCGTCGGCGCGCGCGCGCTCTTCCTCCGCGAGATGGCGCGCCTTGTCCGCGTCCGCGCGCAACTGCGTCTCGACCTTCACCTTGTCGGCGGCGCCGACGCCGTACGCGAAGAGCGCGATCGCGGCGACGAGCAGCAAAAAGATCGCTCCCGCGCTCCCCGCCAGCGCGGGGTTGCGCTGTACCCAACGTCGCATGCGCTCGATTCGGCCGACGGGCCGCGCGCGGATCGGCTCGTTCGCGCGCCAGCGCCGCAGGTCCTCCGCGAGGTCGAGCGCGGTCTGGTAGCGCCGATCGCGCTCCTTCGCGGTCGCGGTCTCGAGGATCGTGGCCAGGTCGCGGTCGACGTTCGGATTCGCGCGCCTGGGATCCGCGGGGTCGTTCGAGAGGATCGAGTGCAGGAGGCCCTCGCGCGTCGCGGCGTCGAACGGGTGCTGCAACGTCGCGCACTCCTGGAGCGCGACGCCCAGCGACCAGACGTCCGTGCGCCGATCCGGCCGCGC
>CAZQHA010000802.1:0-1668 GCA_964592795.1 uncultured Planctomycetaceae bacterium
GGTCACGCCGCGCTCGCCGATCAATTGGTCGAGCCCGTTCGGGAACGTCGCGACCTCCTCCGTCATGCACACGAGGTCGACGAGCTCGCGCAGCCGTTCCTCGGAGAGCGGCTCGTTCGCGCCGAACGCGATGTTGTCGCGGTAGGGCTCGGAGAAGAGGAAGCTGTCCTGCGGCACGTAGCCGAGCGCGCCGCGCAGCGTCGCGAGCGAGAGCGCGCGGATCGGGACGCCGTCGAGCGTGATCTCGCCTTCCGCGTCGAACATGCGCCCGAGCAGGAGGAGGAGCGTCGTCTTGCCCGATCCCGTCGGCCCGACGATTCCGACGACGCTGCCCGCGGGCACGTCGAAGCCGATGTCCTGGAGCGCGGGCCGGTCGGCGCCCTCGTACGTGAAGGAGACGCGGCGCAGCCGCAGCTCGCCGCGGACTTCGGGCAGCGGCACGGGCGTCGCCGGCTCGAGGATCTCCGAGCGCGCGTCGAGCAGCTCGTCGATGCGCTTCGCGCTCGACAGCGCGCGCGGGTACATGCCCGCGATCCAACCGACCGCGATGATCGGCCAGAACACCTTGAACGTGAGGTCGATGAACTTGAAGACGTCGCCGGCGGGCAGCGTGCGGTCGATCATCGCCAGGCCCCCGATCACGAGGATCGCGACGAACGTGAAGTCGTTCGCGGCGTGCGTCAGCGCGTGCGTCAAGCCGCGCGAGCGGCCGAGCTGCACCTGGTTCACCATGTTCTTCTGCGACGCGGCGTCGAACTTCTGCACCTGCTGCGCCTCGCGGCCGTAGCCCTTCACGATGCGGATGCCGGAGAAATTCTCCTGCGCGCGGTGGCTGATGTCGGCCAGCGACTCCTGGACGGCCTCGCTGTACTTGTGGAGGCGCGGCGTGAACACCTTCATGCCCAAGCCCATCAAGACGAGCGGCAAGACCATCGTCGCCGCGAGCGGCGCGTTGAGCGAGAAGAGCAGCGCCATGCTCACCGGGATCATCACGACCGCGCCGAGCGTGTACATGACGCCCGGGCCGAGGAACATGCGCACGTTCTCCACGTCGCTCGTGACGCGCGACACGATGTCGCCCGAGCGGCTCTTCGCGTGGTACGAGAACGACAGCGACACGAGCTTGTCGAAGAGCTCCTGCTTGAGCTCGTTCTCGACGTAGCGCGACACCGCGACGATCCACCAGCGCTGCAGGAAGCGGAAGACGCCCTTGAACGCGGAGAGGCCGATCACGATCCAGAACGCCTTCGGCAGGATGTCCGCGCTCGATCCCTGACGCAGCTCGTCGAGCGCGTCGCCGATCACGATCGTGATGCCGACGTCGCCGAGCTGCGCCAGCGGGATGCACAGGAATCCCGGGATGAGCTGCCGGTTGTGGCGCAGGAAGCGCCCGAAGAACTTCCACAGGCGGCGCACGACGTCACTCGTCCGGACGCAGCGCGCGCACCAACGCGATCAGTCGTTCGATCTCGGCGTCGAGCGCTTCACCGCCGCGCGCCGCCGCGGCGCGCAGCGTCGGGAACGTCTCCGATCCGTAGCCGTCCTCGAGGCCCGGCGTCCACAGCGGATTCCGGTACCACGGCCGGTTCGGAACGCCTTCGGGGAGGGAGAGCGAGCGTTCCTGACAGTCCGTTGAGAGTCGGCTTTGTAAATCCCAGTACGAAATCC
>CAZQHA010000803.1:0-1660 GCA_964592795.1 uncultured Planctomycetaceae bacterium
GTCCGGCGCCGAGATCGTACTCCGCAGGCTCCCCCCAGTCGGGCGCCGTCGAGTCCGTCGAGATCTCCACCGCCAGCGTTTCGGAACGGATGAGCTCCGCGTGATCCCGGATCGCGCCCGCAAGCAGCGCGTCGCCGCGCGAATCAACGTGCAGTCGGATCCGATCCTCGACCTGGAGTCCGCGTTCCTTTCGCAATCCGTTGATTCGGTTGACCATCTCGCGCGCGACGCCCTCGCTCACGAGCGCATCGTCGAGCTCGACGTCGAGGTACACGACAAACCGCCCGTCGGTCTCGACGTCGAACGTGGCCTGGGTCTCGACGCTGATCAGCACGTCATCCGGTCCGAGCTCGAGCGGTCCGCCGGCGTCGACGCTCACGGTCGCGCCCGCGCGCAATCGGGCGATCTCCGGCGGAGCCAGCGATTCGATCGCGCGCGCAGCCCCTTTCATCTGCGCGCCCAGCCGGGGCCCCAGCGCCTTGAAGTTGGCCTTGGCCTTGAGACGGCACAGATGCCCATCGTCCGTCGCCAAGCTCCCGATCGCCTTGATGTTGAGCTCGGCCAGGATCTGCTCGACCGCGAACGGCGTCCGCAGGAGCACCAAGTCCTCCTCACGCGACGCTCGAATGTGGATCGCGCGCAGAGGCTGACGCGTCTTGACGCCGGCGCGCTCGCGCAGCGCGCGCCCCATCTCCACGATACGGACGACCACGCGCATGCTCTCCTCGAGCGCCGGGAGGACGAGCGAGCGATCGGGCTTGGGAGACAGTGCCGCGTGCACGGAGCCCGCGCCGGGGACGAGCCGCTCCCACATCATCTCGCTCAGGAACGGCGCCACCGGCGCCATGAGAAGCGTTGCGGCCTTGAGCGCGGAGTGGAGCGTCGCGAACGCGGCGAGCTTGTCGGAACCGGTCTCGCTCTTCCAGAAGCGTCGCCGGTTGCGGCGAATGTACCAGTTCGAGAGATCGTCGATCACGAACTCTTCGATCGCGCGACACGCCGCCGCGAGATCGTAGGCGAGCATGCGTCCGTGCACTTCGTCGATCAGCGACTGCGTGCGAGAGAGAACCCATTGATCGATTTCAGTGCGCTCGGCGGGCGCGGGTATGCGTGGATCCGACGGGTCGAAGTCGTCGAGCCGGGCGTACTCCGCGAAGAACTTGTAGCTGTTGATCAGCGTGCCGAAGAACTTGCGGCGCACCTCCGCGAGGCCCGCGGGATCGAAGCGCTTGGGCAACCACGGTTGCCCGCTCGACAGGAGATACCAGCGGACGGAATCCGCCCCGTGCTCGTCGACCACCTGCCAGGGATCGACGACGTTCCCGAGGCGTTTCGACATCTTGACGCCGTTCTTGTCGAGCACGAGCCCGTTGACGGCGCAGGTCTTGTACGTCGGACCGTCCGGGAGATGCGCGTCGGGCAGCGTCGACACGAACGCACCGATGGCGTGCAGCGTGTAGAACCAGCCGCGCGTCTGATCGAGTCCCTCGGCGATGAAGTCCGCGGGGAACTGCTCGCCGACCGTCGCGCGCGATCCGTCGAACGGCCAGTGGTACTGCGCGAACGGCATCGCTCCCGAATCGAACCAGCAGTCGAGCACGGACCTCGTACGCTTCATCGAGCGCTTGCCGCCGCACTTGTCGCAGTCGAAGACGACCTC
>CAZQHA010000804.1:0-1655 GCA_964592795.1 uncultured Planctomycetaceae bacterium
GGTGCGCCGTGGTGGGATGAGGAGGCCGGCGCGCACCCAGTCTAGCCGTCGTCGCTGCGGCTGCGGAGGCGCGTTCACCTCCGAAATTCGGGTCCACGGCCGGCCGGCGAGGTCGACGATCGGCGCGCGTCAAAGGTTCCGCCGCGGCGCGAACGCGGCCCAGACTCCCAGGTGCGGCGGCGGACACTCGAGAGCGAGCACTTCTCCGCGCGTCGGATGCTCGATCTCGAGGCGCCGTGCGTGGAGCGCGATCGATCGATCCGAGAGACGCTCCCGCGCGCCGTAGCGCCGGTCGCCGACGAGCGGCGTGCCGAGCGAGGATGCGCACACGCGCAGCTGATGCGCGCGCCCGGTCGTCGGCTCGAACTGGAAGAGCGTCCGACCCTCGCGCCGTTCCAGCACGCGCCAGCGCGTCACCGCGCGCTTCGCGCCCGCGCGCTCGCGATCGTACGCGACGACCCGCGGCGCGCGCTCGTCCTTCACGAGCCACTGCACGAGCTCGCCGCTCTCCGACGGCGGCTCGCCTTCGCCGATTCCCCAGTACACCTTGCGCGCGCGGCGCTCGCGGATCGCGGCGGAGAGCCGGGCGGCCGCCTTGCTCGTGCGCGCGAACACGACGACGCCCGAGACCGGCCGATCGAGACGGTGCACGACGCCGAGGAAGGCGCGACCGGGCTTCTCGAACTCGACCTCGATCCACGAGCGCACGCGATCGAAGAGGCTCTCGGCCCCGCTCGCATCCGGCACCGTCGGGATCCCGGCGGGCTTCGCGACCGCGATGACGTGGTTGTCGAGGTGCAGGATGTCGAGGGCGCTCATCCGTGCAGCACGGCGGCGCTGAACCCGCGCGTGAAGCGCGCGCAGAATCCGGCCGGCAGCGCCCGGCCGCGCGGCGGTGCGAGCACGAGCTCGCCCGATTCGATCTCGCCCGGACCGAGCTCGCCGAGCAGGTTCGCGAGCGTCAGCGGCGTGCATCCGATCGCGTACGTCGAGAGGATCACGAGCGCGCGCTCCTCGCACAGATCGCGCACGGCGCCGACGAGCGGCGCGATCCCCTCCTCGAACTGCCACTTCTCCCCTTTCGGACCGCGCCCGTAGTGCGGGGGATCGAGGATCACGGCGTGATAGCGCGCGCCGCGGCGCACCTCGCGCCGCGCGAACGCGAGCGCGTCGTCGAGCACGATCCGCATCGCGTCCGGCGCGAGGTCGGAGGCTTGCGCGTTCTCGCGCGCCCACGCGATCGACGTCTTCGACGCGTCGACGTGCGTCACCTCGTACCCCGATTGCGCGGCGAGCACGCTGGCGACCCCGGTGTAGCCGAACAGGTTCAAGAGCCGCGGTCGATCGGCGAGCTCGCGCGCGGCGAGCGACACCGCCACCCAGTTCGGCGCTTGCTCGGGGAACACGCCGACGTGCTTGAACGGAGTCGGCCGCACGGCGAAACGCCCCTCCACGAAGCGGATCGTCCACTGCGGCTTCGCGCGCGACCCGCGGCGCGTCTCCCATCGGCCGCCGCGATCGGACTCGCGTACGAACGTCAGGTCGGCGCGCTCCCACTCGGATTCTTCGAGCGCGCGACTCCAGACCGCCTGGGGATCGGGCCGGCGCAGCACGACGTCGCCGAAGCGCTCGAGCTTCTCACCCGCTCCGCTGTC
>CAZQHA010000805.1:0-1632 GCA_964592795.1 uncultured Planctomycetaceae bacterium
GGCTCGCCGAGGCGCTCCTCGCACGAGGCCTCTCGCTGAGCGACGTCGAGAAGGTGCTCGGCAAGAACATGGAGCGCGTGTTCGCGCGCGCCACGGGGCCAGGCACCGAAGCGCACGCGAATGCGCTCGTTCCGATGAACTAGGAGTCCGCATGCTTCTCTTCCAAGCTTTCGTCGTCGCGCTCGCCACGCTTCTCGCGTCGGCGTCGCAGGTTTCCGCACCCCGCACGGTCCTCGTCACCGGCGCCAACCGCGGGCTCGGGCTCGAGTTCGCCAAGCAGTACCACGCCGCCGGCTGGAAGGTGATCGCCACGGCGCGTGAGCCGGACCAGGCGGACGAGCTGAAGGCGCTCGGCGTGCGCGTCGAAGCGCTCGACGTCGCCAGCGCCGAGAGCGTCGCCGCGCTCGCCGGGCGACTGAAGGACGTGCCGGTCGACCTGCTCATCAACAACGCGGGCGTCAGCCTCGGCGCGCCGAAATCGCTCGCGGACGTGAAGCTCGACGACTTCGAGCGCACGATGCAGGTCAACGCGATCGGCCCGGTGCGCGTGACTCAAGCCCTCCTGCCCAACCTGCGCGCCGGCAAGGGCCGGAAGATCGTGAGCATCTCCAGTGGGCTCGGCAGCATCGCGAACAACACGAGCGGCGGTTTTTGGGGCTACCGCGAGAGCAAGGCGGCGCTCGACATGTTCATGCGCAACTTGGCGGCGGAGCTGAAGCCGGCGGGCTTCGTCTGCATCGCGATGAGCCCGGGGTGGGTGAAGACCGACATGGGCGGTCCATCGGCGCCGCTGACGCCGGAGGAGAGCATCGCCGGCATGCGCAAGGTGATCGACGCGCTGAAACCGGACGACACCGGCAAGTTCCTCGGCCACGACGGCTCGACGGTGCCCTGGTAACGGTTCTCCGGATCGTGTGAAACCGTCGCGGCCGGAGGCGATCCGTTCTCGGCGGCCGCGATGGGCGCGGCCCCGTGAAAGGGAGAGCCATGCGCTTCGATTTCAGCTCCGTCGACGACGTAGAGTCCTACATCTCGGTCCCCGATGGCGTGCACCGCTGTCGCATCGCGGAGGTGCGTGAAGGCCGCGCGCGCGACGGCAGCGTGCGCTGGACGTTCCGCCTGGAGGTGATCGACGGCGATTGGGTCGGACGCACCGCCGCGTGGGACTCCATCACGTGGAGCGAGCGCGGCGTCTACCGCGTGAAGAAGGTGCTCGAGGCGTTCGGCCTCGACGTGCGCGGCGAGGTCGACATCGAGCCGAACGACCTCGTGAACTTGAGAGCGCAAGTCCGCGTCGAGCCCGAGGAGCGCGAGGATCCGCTGACCGGACGGCGACAGGTGCGCATGCGGGTGCCGTACCTCGGCTACGCGCCGCTCGCGAGCCAGGATCGCCACGGCGGCGACGACGAGGTCGACACGGGCGGGCTCGCGCCGATTGACGCGCGCTCGGCCGGCGGAGAACCTCTGCGCAATGCCGCGGAAGAGGATGAGGGCGATCCGTTTTGAACGCGACCTGTCGGGCCTGACCTAGAAAGGCTCGGCATGGCATCGAAGAAGTCACTCGCCGACCGAGCGGCCGAGCTGCGCCGTCAGATCGCGCGCCACGACGCGCTGTACTACGACGGCCGCCCC
>CAZQHA010000806.1:0-1628 GCA_964592795.1 uncultured Planctomycetaceae bacterium
TCACTCAAGCGCGCAGTCCAGCTCGACCCAGCTGATTCGGTCGCGCGGGACTTAGCACCGGGTGGAGCGTCAATGCGACGATCGCGAGGAGGAACGCCACCAGCACGTACGCGTACCACGTCGCGATGAGCGATCCGCCAGCCGCGCCGAAGCGCAGCAACACCTCGGCTGGATCCCGACGCAAGACCTCGGGATAGTCGAATCGCGCGACCAAGATGGCGAACGGGATATTCGCGAGAATCCCCGCCACGATGAGCGAGCCGCCGGCGAGGCGCGTTCCGCGGTGGACGCTAGTGCTCACGGTCCAGCCTCGACCGCCGACGCAGCGTTCACTGAGTCGCGCGCCGCCATGACCGCGGTCGCCGCGTGATCGACGATCCTCGACAACGCCTCACGCGCCTGGCGCTGACGCTGAAAGCCCGTCCAGAACGCCAGCACGGAGCCGGACTCGGCGGCGGACAGTCGATAGAGCGGATGGCCGGTCGAGAGATCGATCATCTCCAGCTCGACGGACGCCCCGCCCGTGTCCGCCGTGATCCAAAGGGCCGCAAGGGACACGCCGTTCAGGAACGGGTTCACGAGGTCGTAGTCCGTCACGGCCGCACGCACTCGTAGCTCGCGTTCGCCAGCCGACGGATGTGGAACGAGCGCCTCGCGCAGACTCTGCTCGAGAAACGCGGCAAGTTCGCGCGCGTCGTCGTCCTTCGCGGCGGTGCCAGAGACGATGACCGGATCGACGACGACGGTCTTGTATCGCGACCAGTCCGAGCCCGTCGCAAGTGCGTGAAGGTGCTCGGGATCCCCCTCGCCGGGCTCGAGTCCCTCATAGCTCGAGAGGAAGCCGGTTCGGGTGGGTTCGACGCTGGCGCACGCGGCACAAGCGAGCAGGAAGAGAGCGGCGGTGTGGGCGAACTTCGTCATTGTGGAGACTCCGTGCTCCGCGGGTTTCGGTACCGACACAAGGATCGCGGAGAGGATCCTTCCGGACAGTGACCGCATACGCCGAGAGAGGGACGGATCGCGCCATTCCCCGGGCGCGCCGGCCGGAGAGGCCATCGAGTCGAATCGTGCGCGTGGGAGTCTTAATCAGCCGACTTGGGCAACAACCACTCGGTGAGCCCGCGTCGGCGGAACCTGCCGCGAAAGCGTTCGCGCTGCCGACGGCACGGTTCGAGAAGCCTCTTCAGTGCGCCGGCCACTCACGGCGCAGTTGAAGTGTGCGGGTAGCACAACCGAAACGCGCTCAGCACGCCGTCCACTGAACACTCCAGCCGCTCGGTCGAGTGCGCCTCCGCGAGAAGCAAACGTTGCTTCAAGGCAGCGTCGAGATCATGTGCTTTGACCATGCGCACCATGTCCGCGGTCCGGGCAGGCGACTCGCATGATTTCGAGTTCGCTCATGTCGCCCGGGAGCGTGCGTGCGGTGCACTCGAACCTCCTGCGCGAAGAGCGTCGTGCGCAGCTCGCTGACGAAACCGGTGCAGGTGCGCGGTCAACGAGATGATGTCGTTGCGCTTGTCCGCGCTCGGAAAAGTCCAGGGCAACCAAGGGGCAACCGAACTGCGAACAACGCACTCAGCAGCGGATCGACGAAAAAGAGAGGACTCGGGCCGGATGACCCAAGTCCT
>CAZQHA010000807.1:0-1609 GCA_964592795.1 uncultured Planctomycetaceae bacterium
GGAAGCCCGGGTGTATCGCGAGATGCGGTCAGCCGATGGAGACGGACTCGCTTAGCGTAACAGCAAGATCGGATCCGCGGGGATCAGATGCGCCCGGAGGCGCTGCCTTCGGAGCCTTCGGTTTCGTCCGCTTCGCCGGACTCCATCGAGCGGCGCTCGCGGCCCGGTTGCCCGGAAGGCGACTGGCCGGGCGTGCCGCGGGGTTGCGACCCCGACTGCTGTCCCGCGCCCGACTGGCTGGACTTCGACTCCGACTCGCGGCCGCGCTCGGATCCGCTCCGCGACGGCGCGTCGCGACGCTCGCTCGGATCGTTGCGACCCGGCTGCTGCGGGTTCGAAGGCTTCTGCTTCTGCTGGGAGCCGCCCGTCGATGAGGGCTGACCGCCGGCTTGGTACGACTCTTTTTGTTGGCCGCGACGCTCGTCCGGGGCGTCTCGATTCGATGCATCATTGATCATTGGATTCTCCGTCTAGTTTCTCCGTCGGCAGGGCCGTGCAGCGCTGCGGTAGTGATGCGCCGGTCGAGCAACATCCGTTCCCTTCCGAGTGCGTGCGTCGCGAGAGCGTGGGCGTGCATCGCATCCGCGTTTGTTCATTCGACGCGCTGCCTCTGCACGTTCGCCGAAACAACGAGCGAACGCGTGACTCGGTTCGAGTCGCGCGTTCGCACGCTCTCCTTCCGCTTCGCTCCGCGACGCGCGGAGCGTTCGACACATCAATGCGTCAGCCGTCGACCCGCGCCGAAGAACGTCAGCGCCAGGCCGCAGATCGCAGCCGCAGCTCCTCCGATCAGATACCACATCGTCTTGTCCGTGTACCGACCGGTGACGCCTTCCGAGACCGAGTCCGCGACCGACTCGGTCGCGTTCAATCCGAAGACGAGCAGGATCAGTCCGACGATCAAGAGGACGAGTCCTAGGACGCGTTGAGAACTCATAGCAGCTCCTTACGCGCGCTATGTCACGTTGCGCCCGCTTCGTCCCGTGACGAGCGAGATCAACATGAGCACGAGGAACACGAAAAAGAGGATCTTCGCGATCCCCGCCGCAGAACCCGCGATTCCAGTGAAACCGAGTAGCGCGGCAATGAGCGCGACGATCAAGAACACCAGCGACCAGCTCAACATGGGAGCCTCCAGTAAGTGTGTACCGGCCACGCTCCCTTCGCGCAGTTCGGATCGAACGTCGATCGGGATGGCCGCGCGGCGCCAAGCACGATCCGTGCCAGAAGTCGAGCACGCGTTGCGCGCGCGCCCGCGTCGTCGATTCGGAGTCGTCGTGCGATGCTGCGGTGCTGGATTCCACCGATCACGCTCGGCGCCGCGTGTGCGCGACGAGTTTTGTAGCTCTTACGGCGCGCTTGTAGCTCGTGCTCGACCGTGAACGTCGTGCTCCCGGTGAAAACGCCTAGTGTCGCGCGAGGCACGGCGCTTGCTTTCGCGGGGCGACCCATCGGTCGCGAGGTCGCGACCACACACAGAAAGTTCGAGCCATGACCAGAGCAACCGACGTATCCAATGACGCCATCATCGACGAAGAAGTCGTGGATCACGCGCGCCACGCGGCGCGCGATCTGATCCGCCGCGGGAAGGACCGCGCCGGCGCGATGG
>CAZQHA010000808.1:0-1608 GCA_964592795.1 uncultured Planctomycetaceae bacterium
GACGGTCCGTACCACCCGGCCAACAGGACCACGAACGGGATGGTCCCCAGCGTGTTGTGTACCGCGTCTTCTCGCGGACGGGCACGCCCGAGAAGCCGATCTACGTCGCCTCGTCGACGAACAAGGCCGCCGTCTGCCTGCGCCCGGTCGCGGTCGACGACATCGACCTCGCGCAGAACACGTTCGAGGTCGGAGAGCCGATCGAGATCGAAGTGTTCGCGAACGACATCGTCGGCAACGACGGCGACGCGACGCCGGAGATCTCCGACTACCTTCTGCTCGAGTTCGGCGCCAATCTCGGGATTGGGCCCAACGACGGCCCGATCGTCTTCACCGTCGGACAGGCGGAGTACGTGGCGCCGACGCTGCAGGATCCCCGTCTCAGGATCCGCATCACTCCCGGTTTCACGGGGTGCGGCGTCGGCGAGGTTCGATACCGCCTCGTCGCCGCGTGCCGTGAGGCCGCGCAAGCCGACGGACAGGGCGACATCTTCAGCGCGCCTGCCGATTACCTGTCGAACCCGGCGACGGTCCGCTACCGCGTCGTCGATCCGAACGCCCCCGACCCGGTGGCGCAGAACGACGCTCCGGCGCCGTTCGCGCTCGGCAGCCAGTACCTCGTCCCCATCCTCGGCAACGACAACTTCCAAGGCGCGGCCGCGGACCTCCAAGTGCAGGTGCTCGGCGGCGCGACCGGCGGCAGCTTCACGTACGTGCCGCCGGCCGGACAGGTGCCCGGTCACCTGCGCTTCACGCCGAGCTTCTCGACGTGCGGCACCGGCACGTGCTCGTACACGCTGACCGACGCGTGCGGCAACACGTCCGCGCCGGCGAACGTCTCGGTGTCCATCGCGCTCGGCGTCGCGGACTGCGACGCGAACTGCATCCCGGATTCCGAGCAGCCCGACTGCGACGAGAACGGCATCCCCGACAGCTGCGACGGCCCGTGCGGCGACTGCAACATCAACCGCCGCAATCCGGGCAGCTTGCTCCTCTTCCCGGTGTTCGACGATCGCGCGGAGGTCGCGACGCTGGGCGTCGTCACGAACACCCACGTGGGCGGAGCTCCCGGTCCGGGCGGCCTCCTCGCCGGCACGGTCGACGTCGAGTTCATCTTCATTCGCCGGTACGGCCTGCAGAACCAGGACCTGGGCTGCACGGAGCGCAACGTGACGCGGCGGCTCACGCCGAACGACACGTACGCGTTCCTCACGCGCTACCTGAACCCGGATCCGGGCCGCGGCTTCTACTACGCGTTCGCGAAGAGCCCGATCAACGGCAAGCCGATCGTGTTCAATCACCTGCTCGGCTCGACGCTGACGTTCGGCGCGCTCGATTCGACGATCGACTCGGTGAACGCGGTGACGTTCCGCGGGATCGGAGCGGAAGGCGCGCTCACCGACCACGACCTCGACGGAGTCCGCGACCTCGACGGCGACGAGTACGACACCGCGCCGGGCGAGATCCTGATCCCGCGCTTCTTGGGCCAGGATCCTCCCGGCGCAGGGCCGGGGATCCGCAGCCGGCTCGTGATGATCGGCCTCACCGGCGGCACGCAGTTCAACACGACCGTGATGTTCCACGCGTTCAACGACAACGAGCAGCTCC
>CAZQHA010000809.1:0-1599 GCA_964592795.1 uncultured Planctomycetaceae bacterium
AGGAGCGGTTCGAGGATCGCGAATGAGCCGCGTCGTTCGAGCGTTGTGCGTCCTCGCGCTCGCGCTCGCGCTCGGCGCCTGCCGCTCGGAGCAGAACCTGGGTCGCTCGCCGATGCCGGCGCGCGCGGACGCGCCGGTGAGGCTCGAGCAGCGTCGCAAGCACGACACGGAGACGGGAAAGCTCACGCACGAGTGGACGCTCGCGTTCCAGGCCGGCAAGCCGCCGGTCAAGCACGGCAAGGAGACGATCTGGAGCGCGAGCGGCGTCAAGCAGTGGGAGCGCGAATACAAGTACGGCAAGCCGTTCGGCGCCTGGCGCAGCTGGTACGACAACGGCAAGCCGCGCTCGGAGTGCTTCTACGGCGATCCGGAAGTCGACACGCGGATGACGTTCTGGCACTCGAACGGCCAAGTGTCGCTGCAAGGCCCGGCGCGCAACGGCGTGCGGCGCGGGGAGTGGAAGGTGTGGTACGCGAACGGGCAGCTCGCCGAGCAAGGGACGTTCGTCGGCAGCCAGCGCGAAGGCGAGTGGCTCGCGTGGAGCGAGGACGGCAGCGAGGCGTGGAAGCGCACGTACAAGCGCAACATCCGCGTGGCGCAGGTGTCCGTATCGAGCGCGAGCGCTCCCCTCACTCCACCCGAGTAGCGCGCAACACGACGCCGCGGCTGCCCGCCGCAACCCCCGCGAGCTCGCCCTTCCAGAGCGGATCGACCTTCGAGTTGCCGCGGATGCCCCTGCGCTCGACCGGACCCTGCACGTCGAGGTTCGCCGTACGGCCCTCGACGACGCCGAGCCGGAATCGGCCGCGCTCATCGGTCGCGGCGGAGACGCGCCGCCACTCGGTGTCGGTCGCGCGCACGTACACGTCGGCGATCGGACGGTCCGCTTCGTCGACGAGCACTCCTTCGATGAACTCGAGCGGGGAGAGGCGCACGTCGAGGTCGCGCACCGGCGGCGCGAGATCGAGAATCCGTGCATCGGTGTACGCGCGACGCGCGACGAGTCCACGGAACGTCACTTCGAGCTCGTACGTACCCGACGCGAGTCCGTGCAGCGTGAAGCTGCCGTCGAGCGCGGTCAGGCTGTCGACGCCCACGGTCTTGCCGTTCGTCTCCTTCAGCACGACCCGGGCGCCGGCGATCGGCGTGCCATCGTCCGCGCGCACGCGGCCCGCGATCGAAGAGCCGCGCGCGACGGCGAGCTCGATGTTTTCGCGCTCCTCGCCGGCGGCGAGATCGAGCTCGAACGGCGCGGTGACGGCGTGTCCTTGTCCGCGTGCCGTGATCTGGTAGCTGCCCGACGGCAAGTCGAACATGCGAAAGCGACCGGCGGCGTTCGTGCGCGCGGTGCGATCGCGGAGCGGGCTGGCGTCCCGCGGCCTGGGCGTACCGAAGAAGTCGGTGCCGCGCGCCGGCTGCACGCGACCGAGCGAGGACACGTCCGCGACCGCGGTCGTCTCGTCGACGAGCATTCTGCCTTCGATCAACGTCGGTGCGGCGTTGCCCATGGCGAGCCCGTCTCGCGACTTCAGCGTCACCGTCGCGTTCACGAGCGGCCGTCCGTCCGGCAGGAGCACGCGGCCGGCGATGCTCGCAGGC
>CAZQHA010000810.1:0-1591 GCA_964592795.1 uncultured Planctomycetaceae bacterium
CCCTCCGCGCGGTCGAGCTCGACGCGCGCGTCGAGCTCACGCAGGTAGCCGGGCGGCAGCGGCGGAGCCTTCGCGGGTTGCTGGATCGAGCGTGCGAGAGCGAAGGCGTCGAGGCAGAGCCCGACCGCCATGCAGAGCCACACGGTGCGCACAGGTTTCATCCCAATCGGCCTCGCGTCGCTACCTCTTGTATATAGACGATCGTCAACGCGGGTCCATCGCCGAGAGCGAATCGTGTCCGAATCGATCCGTCGGACGGCGCGCGAGGTTCGCAGCGAGAGCGGACAGCGCGGTCGCGCTCGCGGCTCTTTCGAGGATCGGGAACAGATGGCGTTCCTCCCAGCGGATGTGGTCGTCGAGGAGCATCGCGAGCTCGCCGAGCAGCTCTCGTTCGACCGCGGCTCCCTCGTCCGAGCGCGCGATCGATTCGATGATGCGCCGGATCGCGAGGTGCTCCGCCGCGAGACGCTGCGCATCCGCGGCGTCCGGGATCAGAGGAACGATCCAACGCTCCTCGTCCTCGAAGTGAGGCGCGAGCCAGCGCCGCCACGCGGACAGGATGTTCTTTCGCGCCTCGAGCGGCGTGCCGGCGCGGCCCGACAGCGCCCAGCGCAGCGCGCGCGCCTCGGCCAGGCCGTGGTGATGATCGCGCGAGAGAGGTCGCAGGCTCTCGTGGCGTTTCACGACGACAATGTACTGAGGACGCACGGCGCCGGACGCCAAATCCGGCCTTCGGTGCGCTCCGCCGGATCGGTCGAGCACGCGAGCGAATCGAAGCTGCCCGCGTGCTGCGCCATCCGCAGCGCGGACACGGCCGCGTCGAACGCGTCCTCGCTCGATGCCGCGAGCTCGAGCAGCGCCGGGGGCTGATCGGCGAACTCGCGGGCGAGGTAGAGCCGTCGCGCCGTCGCGCTCGACTTGTTCACGCGGCCCGTCAGATCGCGCGGATAGATCTCGAGCGCGAGAGGCCGGCGCGGCGGATCGAACGGCCAGATCGCGAAGCCGCGCTCGCGCAGTCGCGACAGACAGGGCATCCCGCGCACGGAGCCGGTGCCTACGGCGCCTGCGCCGCCGACTTGGAACGCCGACTTCGGACGCACGCGGTGTGCGGCGGCGGAGTCGCTCTCCGTCGCGCGGAACATCGGTCGGGCCGCGTTCGGCGGCGGTCGAGGACGGCGCGCGCGACCCCAGAACGGCGCGGGACAGTCGCGGAGCCAGCGTTCGCCGTCGCGCTCGGCGACGCGCCACACCTCCGGCGCGCAGAGGCAGCCGTGCGCTTCGACGAACCATCGCGGGAACGAGAACGCGAAGTCGAATCCGACGACGAGGTCGGGATCGCGTGACGAGCGATCGACGAGATGCTCGACGATCTCGTCCCGATTCCTTCCGCACTCGAGCCCCGCGAGACGTCGGTTCGACACCTCCGCGAGCCACATCTTTCGGCGGACGCCCAGGACGGCGCCGGACCAATCGATCGCGAGGAACGTGGGCATGGACGCGCGAAATGGAGTGGCCGCGATCGAGAGCGAACTCTCGATCGCGGCCGGTTGAGACTATCGACCATCGGCTGTCCACGAGTTCATGGAAGCCC
>CAZQHA010000811.1:0-1590 GCA_964592795.1 uncultured Planctomycetaceae bacterium
GGCGATGAACTTCCTGATGGACCGCGACTCCGAGAACTGGGCGCGTGAATTCCGCCGCCTGAAGCGTGAAGCGGGCGATTGCCAAACCAACACGCCGATCACTGCGACGGGGGCGATGGCGGGCCAATTCTACTGGGAATGCGAACGCGCCGATCTCGCCGGCAACGTCCTTCTCGCGCCAACCAACCCGCCCACCATCCAAGCGCTCCGCTTCAACGTCATCCCGCACGACGAAGGCCACTAGAAGTGCCTAACGCCTGGGTTCACGCTACGCTCACGCCGGTGTTCGCGTTCGCATCCTTGTTCGCGGGCTTCTATGCGCTGCTGATCTCAACCAGCCGCTCCGATTGGCCGCTTGTGGTTGTCGCCGCCGCGGCGACGATCTGGTTGTACGGCGGCCCGGTCTCGAGCTGCTCGATCAGCTCGCCGACCCGATTGTGCGTCAGGTACATCAAGTTCTGCTCGAGCAGGCTCGCCTTGCGCCGCTCGTCGGCCGATCGCGCGGTCATCGCGAGCGTGGTCCACGCGCGGATGGACGCGTCGAGCTTGGCGAGCAGCGTTCCGATCGCGTCGGGCGTGTTCGTCGCCTCGACGATCGGCCCGATCGGCCGCTTGGGAGCTCCGTCGGAAGCCTCCGCGCTCTGCGACGTCGACGCGCACGACGTCGCGCCGATCGCGCCGAGGAGAAGTAGGGATCGAACCGTCGTCGAGAGGGAGCACATGCGCGGCCTGGACGTCCGGACGGCCGCGCTCTTCCCGAGTCGCGGCCCGACGACCGATCGCCTAGGCTACTCGTGCGCGCACGGGCCTGGAAGGTGACCGCGCAGAGGCCGATGAGCATCCATGTCCTCGACGCGATGGCTCGAGAGGGGTTCGAGCTCGTGATCGCGCTCCACGACCGGCGGTCGAAGCTGCGTGGGTTCCTCGGGATCCACGACTCCGTGCAGGGGCCCGCTTTCGGAGGCATCCGCCGCTTCGCGTACCAGTCCGAGGATCAAGCGTTGCTCGACTGCCTGCGGCTCGCACGCGCCATGACGCACAAGTGCGCTCTCGCCAGCCTTCCGGCGGGGGGCGGCAAGCTCGTGTTGATGGAGCGGGCGGATACCGATCTTGCGGCCGCATACGCACACGTCGGAGACGTGCTTCGTTCGCTGAACGGACGCTTCCACACCGGACCGGATGTCGGCACCGGCGCACGTGAGCTCGATTGGGTCGCGGCGCGCACGACGGCCGTCACGCTTCCGGAGCCGCGCGGGCCAGGTCTGCTGTCCGAATCGACCTGCGCCGGCGTGTTGCATGGGATCGCCGCCGCGTTGCGTCATCTCGACGGCGCGGAGGACTGGACGTCGCGCACGATCGTCGTGCAGGGCCTGGGCGAGGTCGGCAGCCGCGTCGCGCGCGGCCTCGTGGAACGCGGTGCGCGCGTGCGTGCCGCGGAGGTCGACCCGGAGCGCGCGGAGCGCGTATCGCGCGAGCTCGAGATCGAGCTCGTCGATCCGGCGACGGAGTACGACCAGCGCTGCGACGTCTTCGCGCCGTGCGCGATGGGGGGGATCCTCCACGATCTGACGCTGACGCGCCTGGAGTGCC
>CAZQHA010000812.1:0-1590 GCA_964592795.1 uncultured Planctomycetaceae bacterium
CCGTCCCACGGCTGCGGCGGCAGGAGCACGACGCTGGCGTAGAGGCCTTCGCCCTCGGCGCTGTGCCAGCGGCGTCCGAGCCGACCACGCCCGGCGGTCTGCGCGCGCGCGACGTGCACGTCTCCGTGCCGCGCGGTTCCGCCCGCGATCGCCGCGAAGGCGCGCTCGGACGTCGAGTCCACGCGATCGTGATGGATGCAGCGGAGCTCCACGCCGGTACAGTACGCGATCCACGACGGCCCGCGAGGAGGATCCATCCGACACTTCGTATCGACACTCGCGCTCTCGATCGTCCCCGCGAGCTCGCAGGCCGTCGCGCCCGCGCCGCGGTCGATCTCGATCGAGGACGAGGTGCTCGTCAACGTCCGCGCGCAGCCGATCGGCCCGGCGACGGTCGCCGATCTGGCGCTCCCCGAGCCGTTCTTGCGGCGCGTCGCGGATCGGATCGTGCGATCGTCGTACGAGGACCGTTTTCGGATCGTGATCAGCGACGAGCACGCGCAAGCGGTGAGCGCGCCCGACGCGACGGCCGCGCCGTTGCAAGGGGAGACGGATTCGGCGCCCGAGGCGCGACAGGTCCTGCTGTGGACCTGCGTCGCCGGCTTCCTGGCGGTGTTCGCCGGGCTCGTCGTGAAGGGCCGCCGGAGGAGGAACGCGTGATCGGCGCCGCGCTGCTCACGTGCTGTCTCGTCGCGCCGCAGGTGCCGTCGCGCATCGAAGTGTTGCGCGCTCCGCGCGCCGCATCCGTCGGCGCGTGGCGCGCGTCGCTCGTCGAAGGCCGTCCGGAGCTGCGCGGATTCCGAGCGCCGCTCTTCGAATCGGCCGGCGTCGCGTGGCCCGACCGCGCTCCGGCGGGGGATCCGAACGACCCCCGCGTGCGCGCGTCCACGCTCGTCGCGCAGCGGCTCGCGAGCGACGGCTTGCTCTCGACCCTCGCGCAGGCGATCGAGGCACTGGGTCCGGCCGGCTTCACGTCGCAGGTCGACATGGACGCGCTGCGATCGGTCGGAATCCCGGTCGATCTGCTGGCGTGCTTCGATCCGGGGACGCCGCCGACCGACACCGTGAAGCGCGTCGCGGCGGCGCTCGCCGGCGGGCGCCGCGCGAGCGACCTCGCGGAGGAGCTGCGCGCGACGAAGTTCGCGTTCGCCGCCACGCGTCCGGGCTTCAAGGTCTCGACGGAGTGTGGCGAGCACGCGATCGGAACGCTGCGCCTCCAGATCGCGAACCCCGCGTACTGGGCCGGCGAAGGCGACGGCGGCTCGCTCGATCTCGCGCGACAGCTCGTGCAGGAGCTCGACGGCGTTTCCTTCATCGCGTCGATCGAGGAGAAGCACCTGGACGCGTTCCTGGGCGTCGCGCGCGGATGGCCGATCGCGGAGAGCGCGCGGTTCATCGTGCTGCCCGAGCCTCTGCCGGTCGCTCAGTGGGCGCAGGACAACGGCAAACCCGGCGTCGACGCGGACGGACGGCAGGTCATCCTGACGCCGCGCTACGCCAGCCGCGGCGAGGAAGCGCCGATCTTCGTGCCGGGCGAGACGTTCCTCGTAGAGAGCGTCGAGCTCGCGGGCCCCGCGGTCGTCCAGTCTC
>CAZQHA010000813.1:0-1586 GCA_964592795.1 uncultured Planctomycetaceae bacterium
CCAGTAGTAGTAATGGCGCTCGCGATCGAGGTTCGACCCTTCCGCGAGGAGCGAGCCCAGCGCGACGAGACCGGCGAGCAACACGAAGACGACCGCGCCTCGCGCGCGTCGCTTCTGGATCCAGTGCCCAAGACCGGGGAGGAGCCACGATGCGAGCACGAGGAGCGTCGGCCGCAGCGCACGCCCCGCGTCGCGCTTCGGCAAGCGAGCTTCGGTGTGCGCCATCACCATCAAACACGCGTTGGCGAATCCACTGGTCGCCGTCATCCACGTGCCGAGGTGGATGTACTCGGGCCATTCGCGCGGGAATCCGGGACCGAATCCGTACTGCCGGATGTGCCAGACGAGCGCTCCGAGATTGCCGGCTTCCGGGCTCAAAGCGACGACGTACGGTCCGCCGCGCAGGTCGGGCTGCAAGAACTCGAACGCCATCCCTTCGGTCAGCCGCAACCCGAGCAGGTAGAGACCCTCGACCACGAGGAACCCCAGTAGCGCGACGAGCGGCCGCCCCAGGTACAGGTGACCCGCTCCCGGCACGAACCAGGTGAGCACGGCCGCGAGGTTCGGCGCACCGGCTTGCTCGACCTGCTTGCCCTGGATCCAGTTCATGAGGCCGCGATCGCGGCCGGGGTTTCTACCAGCTCGGGAGAAGGGCTGCCAGCAACCCCCCGCGTCGGTGCGGATTTGTGGCGCTCCGGCCGCGATGATGTACACCGGCCTCGGATCCCTCGATGAACGCGAAGAAGCACGAGCACAGGCTGCGGGTGCGCTACGGCGAGACCGACCAGATGGGCGTCGTGCACCACGCGAACTATCTGCTCTACGTCGAGGAGAGCCGCACGCGGCTGATGGCCGACCGCGGGTGCTCGTACGCCGATCTCGAGCGAGCCGGGTGGGGGCTTCCCGTGCGTCGTGTCGAGCTGCGCTTCCGCGCCCCGGCGGCCTACGACGACGAGATCGTGGTGCGCACGCACGTCAGCCGTGTGCGCGCCGCGTCGGTCACGTTCGAATCGGAGATCGTCCGCGCGAAGGACGAGGAGCTGCTCGCGAACGCCAGCGTCGAGCTGGCCTGCGTCCGACTGCGAGCGGCCGAGCGGCGGCCAGTTCCGCTCCCCGACGAACTGCGAGCGCGACTCGACGTGCCCGCCGAGTAGCTCGACCGCCGAGCTCAGATCGCCGTGTCGGGCCCGCCGCCGTACGGCTCGTCGCGCGCCTCACCCAGCGCCCAATCGTCGGCCGTCCGTTCGACGGCCGCGGTCGGAAGGGCGGGCGGAATCGACTCGAGGACGCGGTCCCGACAGCTCGAACACACCTGCCCGTTCGGGAGGCGATTGATGCGCAGCGGCTCCCCGATGGGCAAGCTGCAAGCGATGCACACAGGCTGAGATCGGTCCGGCATGCCCTGGTCATCGGACGATCGGCCGCGGGGTCTTGAGCGCGGCCGGCCGTCTGGTCGGGCGGCGCGGCGGGACCTATACTTGGTTTCAGGCCGCTCGGTTGCCTCCGCGCGGCCTATCTTCGAGGTCGATATAGCACTAGAATAGTGCGCTTTCACAGTCGCGATGCTGCAGCTCACCAAACGAACC
>CAZQHA010000814.1:0-390 GCA_964592795.1 uncultured Planctomycetaceae bacterium
GAGCCCGGCGGCAGGTCGCGCGCGACGAGCGAGCCGTCGGCGGCCGTCGAGATCGGCGGCCACACGCGGCCCGCGTCGTCCGCGCGCGCGATCAGGACGAGAGCGCCCTCGAGCGGCGTCCCCGACGTCGTCGAGAGCTCGCCGCGGATCTCGCCGGCTGCCAGCGGGACGGTTCGTTCGTTGGGCGCGTCCGACGCGCTGCGCGCGTCGTGCTTCCATGTGATCGGCGTGCCGCCCGCGAGCGGCTGCGTGAGGTCGGGCCACGTGCCGCCGCTCGCCCAGGAGGGAATGACGCGCACCGTGTACTCGCCGTGCGCGAGATCGGCGATCTCGAATCGACCGTCCGCGTCGCACAGCGCACGCCGCGGCAGCGGCGCGCCGAGCGCGAGC
>CAZQHA010000814.1:400-1570 GCA_964592795.1 uncultured Planctomycetaceae bacterium
AGCGACTCCGGCGCGACGAGCGGCGCGAGCCACACCTCGTAGCCCTCGAGCTCGATCGCCAGCTCGCTCGTCACGCGTCCCGCGAGCTTCGCCCGCAGGATCGGCGCTCGCAGCGGCACGGTCGGACGCTCCGGTCCCATCGTGATGGTGCACGGGATCTGCATCGCGTCGATCGAGCCCTTGTAGGGATCGAATCCGTGCGCGAGCACGACGACCGGCCACGGCCCGGCGCCGACGTTCTGCAGCCGGAACGATCCGTCCGACTCCGTGTACGTCCAGTACGGCTCGTCGCCCGCGCGCAGCCACACGAGCGCGTCGCCGATGCCGCGCGCTCCGCCGTCGACGACGCGCCCGAGCACCCGGTGATCCCGCGCAGGCGGGACGAGCGGCTGCATCGTCGGCGGAGGCTTCGGGATGATCTCGGGCACGACCATCGGCCGCTCGCCGACGCGCGCCGCGATCCAGCCGAAGAACAGGAACAGCAGCGTCCCGAACGGGATCGCGACGCGCAGCACTTTCCAGGCGCTCTTCATCCGAGCGCGGCCAGGATCTCGCGCTGGAGCGCCGCCGCGGGAGCGAACTCGCCGCAGTCGAGCGCTTCGATCGACCGCGCGAAGTCCTCGAGACCGCGCACGCCGCGCCGGTGATAGCCGACGGCGCGCACGCCCATCTGCAATCGATCGCAGAGTCGCACGAAGCGCGCCTCGCGGGTCTTCCCGGCCCGGTACTCGGCGAAGCGCTCGTGCGCGAGCGCCGAGAGCGGCGGCAGGAGCTCCGCGGCCGCGCGGTCCTCCATCTCCGCCTTGACGCCCGCGGGCAGGAGCCGCGATGCGCTCTTCGGCAAGTCCGAGAGCAGCGCTTCCGGCGCGTCGTGCACGAGGGCCAGCGCGATCGCGCGGTCGGTGTCGAGCGGCGGCGTCACGCGCGGCGCGAGCGCGAGCACGGTGAAGCACGCGCCCGTCACGTGGCTCGCGATCGATTCGGCGGGACGCACGCCGTGCTGCAGCCACCCGGTGCGCGGCAGATCCTCGAGCGGGAGGAGCGCGAGCAGTGCGGGGAGCGCGGGTTGGGTCATCGTCGCGGGCCGGTCGCGCCCCGCGCGCGGCGGTGAGGGGGGGTGGCCCCCCAACCAAAATTTTTTGCCCAAAAGGAGGGGTGTCGCCGGGGCGC
>CAZQHA010000815.1:0-1556 GCA_964592795.1 uncultured Planctomycetaceae bacterium
CATCGCGGCCCAGTCGGTCGCGTTCTCTTTCGCGCGGTCGACCGCCGCCGCGTCGTCGTTCACGATCGGCTGCACGAACGTGACGCGGCCGTCGAACACGCGACCCGGCAGAGCCTCGGCGGTGAGCTCCACACGCTGGCCGTAGCGAACCCACGCCAGGTCGTACTCGTAGACGTCGAGGTACACCCAGATCGAGTCGAGGTTGGCGACCCGATAGAGGACGTCGCCGACCTTGAACGCGCTGTTCTCGAAGATCGACTTCTCGATCACCGTGCCTTGGATCGGCGAGTACAGCGTGACTCGATCCGTGAGCTTCTTGCTCGCGACGAGCTCGTCGATCTGCGCGTCGGTCATGCCCCAGCGCCGGAGCTTCAGCTTCGCCGTCTCGACGAGCGGGCCCTCGCGATCTCCCGCGCCGCTCTGGAGCGCGATCAAGAGCTCTTGTTGAGCCACGATCAGCTCCGGGCTGTACACCTCCGCCAAGTGGTCGCCGGCCTTGATCTCGACGCCGGTGAAGTTGACGAACAGCCGCTCGGCGTATCCGTCGACGCGCGCGGTGACGGTCGCGAGCGATGCTTCGTTGTATTGGATCTTGCCGACCGCGCGCAGGTCTCGCCCGAGCTCTCGTCTCGAGACGGGAGCGGTCTCCACGCTCGCCATGGCCAAGGCGTGATCGGAGAGCTGGAGCACGTTCTCGCCGCCCGCACCGAAGCTCGCTGCGGCCGCTGGAATCAAAGGCATCTCGCAGATCGGGCACTTGCCCGGGCGATCGAGGCGCACCTGCGGGTGCATCGAGCACGTGTACACCTGCTGTGCCGTGGCGGAGGTCGTTTCGGATCCGGGGCTCGAGCCGTGCGCGCCGCGTTCGACTCGTCCGAGCATGTATCCGATCGCGACGGCTCCGACCCAACCGAGCGCGATGAGGGCAGGCTTCCTTCTCATGGGCGCCTTCTCTCGGACTCCTGCGACGCGCTCGGTCCGTGCTCGAGCGTCGGAGCTCCCGCCGGAGGAACGCCGGCGATCGCCAGCGACAGGTACGCCAGAGAGAGCTCGCGTTGAGTGTCGGCCTCGATGCCGGCGAGCTCGAACTCGAGGAGCGTCCGCTGTGCGTCGATCACGTCGAGAAAGCTCGCGCGGCCGTTGATGTAGCTTGCGCGCGCGGCGTCGAGCGACTGTCGGGCCTTCGGCAGGAGCCGTTCGGTCAGGAGAGCGTCGTCGCGGACGGCCTCGCGGTACATGAACAGCATGGAGGCGAGCTCCGCCGCGATCTGGATCTGCTCCGCGGTGAGGCGGGCTTCGGCCGCGCGTTTCGCCGCCTGCGCGGCCGCGATCTCGGCGGCGATCTTGTCACGCCAGATGGGCAGGCTCATCGACGCGGAGGGCCGGAACAGCGTCGGATCCGACTTCACGTCCACTTCGAGCCCGACGGAGAAGTCCGGCGCACCCGACTTGCGCGCGAGCGCGAGCGAAGCCTCGGCGCGCTCGACGTCCGCCTGCATGGCGCGCAAGCTCGGGTTGCGCGCGAGCGCCGTCGCGAAGAGCTCGCTCGGCTGGGA
>CAZQHA010000816.1:0-1554 GCA_964592795.1 uncultured Planctomycetaceae bacterium
ACAGGATGGCGCAGCGAGGCCGGCGTAGTACGCGGCGCCGCGGACGCAGCTGTCGCTCGTGAACTCCTCGCACAGCACGGGCTTCAGGTCCGACAGCTCGAACAGCGCCACTGCGGCGATGCCGCTGGCGGTGGCGAGCACGTCGAACAGTGCGAGCGCGAGGAGCGAGCGCATCATCGGATGACCTTCCGGCGCTGGCCCAGCCACGCCGCCCACAGCGACTCGAGGATGAGCGCGATGAAGCATCCCAGCGCGAGGCCGCGCCACAGCTCGCCCTTGTGCGGCGGCTCACCGGCGCCGTTCTTGCCGTCCGCGTCGTCGGGCCGGAACGCGAGGAGCGCGCGGTGCATCCCCTCGAGCTCCGCGCTCGAGAGGCGCTCGAGATCGCCCTCTTGCGGATCGAGCTGCACGGCGAAGTGGACGGTGGGCGCGCCCTCCATCTCGATCCGGTACAAGCCGACGCGCTCGCTGTCCTTGCCGGAGACGGTCGGCAGCCGGAAGCGGCCGTTCGCGAGCGGCTCGGGCTCGCCGTCGATCGCGCGTCGGGAGCCGTCGGGCAGCGCCAGCTGTGTGCCGTGCGGGAACGCGAGCGCTTCCGCCGAGAGCGCGGTCCCCGGCGCGACGTTGCGCGGTGCCTCGGCCTCGCGCGTCGCGTAGCGCAGGAGCTCGTGCACGAGCGGCACGAGCGTGCGCGGCGACTCGGGCAAGCGCGTCCACGCCGGGTCGATGCTCGTCGTCCACAGGAACACGTGGCCGCGGTCGTACGCGCGCTCGATCAAGAGCGGATGAGAGCCGTCGTCGTCGAGCGTGGCGAGCACGTGCGCCGCGGGCGTCGGACGCACCGCGACGAACTCGTAGATCGGCACCTCGGTGAACAGCGGCTTCCAACGATCGTCCGCGAAGAAGGCGAGCGCGGGATTCGACTGCTCGAACGACTTGACGCGGAAGTAGCCTTCGCGCCGCGACGGAACGCTGACGCGCCGCTTGAGCTCCGCGGGCAAGAGACCGCTCTGGTCGGCGCGGTACAGGCGCGTGTTGTAGCTCTCGGGGATCACGCGGTCGCCGAGGCTGAGGATCAGCGCCGTGCCCGCGGCGACCTGGTGCTCGAGGCGCTCGACCGCGGCGGCGGAGACGCTCTCGACGTTCGCGAGCCAGATCACGTGGAAGCTCGAGAGGTCGAGCTCGCTCGTGCTCAGGAGGTCCGGCTCGACGACGCGCGGCTCGAAGGGCGCGGTCGCACTGAGCACCGCCGATCCGTCGTCCGCTTGCGGCTCGAGGACGGCGGCGAGGTAGCCGGTTTCGTCCTCGTCGATCGCCGCTCCCGGCGCGCCGTTGACGAGGAGCACGCTGACCGGCGGCGGCACGGAGAGGATCTCCGCGCGCGCGTCGTCGACCGCCAGCGCGTCGCCTTCGAGGTGCGCCACCAGGACATGTTCGCCGGGCGACTTGAACACGACTTGGAACAGCGCGTCCGCGCGTCCGCGCGCGGGCACGTCGATCACCGCGACCGGGCGCCGCTCGCCGTCGACGTCGAGCGCGACGCGCACGCCGCTC
>CAZQHA010000817.1:0-1553 GCA_964592795.1 uncultured Planctomycetaceae bacterium
AGCTCGCCGTTCGGCAGCCAGAACGACCACGGCCCGTCCATCTGGCCGTCCAAGTACGCGCCCTCCGACTGCTTGCTGCCGTCCGGGTAGAACGCCTGCGCCGGGCCGTCGCGCCGGCCGTCGCGGAACGTCCCCTGCGTCCGCACCTGGCCGCTCGCGTAGTACGTCGACTGGGTCCGCAACTGCGGATCGCCCTCGGGGGACTGCAGCGCGCGCACGAGGCCCGCGGTTCCACACAGGCCCACCACCAACAGGACGCGAGAGAGCTTCATGGCGGCGGCTCCGACGCCGCGCGCGCGCCGCTCTTCCCGCACTTCGAGGGAAGTTCAGGGGTTCGTCGCCGGGCGCGGCGCGGCGGCGAGCCACGCCTCGGTCAACCCGGAACGAACTTCGGAGAGCCCGAAGAGCTCGATGCTCTCCCGTCCGGGCAGGCCCAGGCGGGCTTGGACGGCCGGCAGCGCCGCTTCGAGCGACTCGCGGTCCGTCCAGTGCGCGAAGAACCCCGACAGCGCCTGCACCAGGAAATCCGGGTGGGTGCGGACGAGCTCCTCGATCTCGGGCGAACCGAGCGACTCCGCGACCGCGTCGCGCCAGCTCTGGAGATCGGGAGAGAGCTCCGCGGCCTCGAGCAGCCACTGCTTCGGGACGGTGGGGAGGCCCTCGGCGCGCGCGTCGCGGCAGAGGGCGTGCAGTCCCGTGAAGCCGCGGCGCTCGACGACGCGTTCGACCACCAGGTACGAGAGCCCGTAGCAGGCCTTCTTGACCTCGGTCGTCAGCGACGCGGACGACAGCCCGGCCTGCAGCTCGAACACTTCCATCGGATCGAGATCGAGCGGCGGGTCGCCTTCGAGGCGCACGCGGGTGTTGAACGCGCTGCGGATTCCGAGAGGGTGCACTTCAGCGGGGACGACGACCTCGAGCTCGAGCACGAGCCCGCCGGTCGCGAACGCCGCCGAGAGCAGTCGACCGCCGCGCATGTGCGCCGCGCCCGAGGAGCACAGCCGCGCGGACACGACGTCGCACAGACCTTCCTCGAGCGTTCCCGGAAGCGCTCGCCACGATCGTCCGAGGCTGGCGTGGACGAGCTCGTGCGCCAGCGTCCGCTCGATGTTCTCCGCGCTCGCGCGCAGGTGGATGCGCGAGCGGTCCTCGGCCCAGAACCCGTCCGCGTCGCTGTAGGCCGACGTCGAGAAGCGGTACAGCGCGGGCGATTCCTGCACCCAGATCTCGAGCGACTTCGTCCGCGTGTCGGGGACGAGCGAGACGACCCGCGGCGCCAGCTGATCGAGGAGCTCCGCGACCCGCACGGCGTCGCCGACGCGCTCGGCGCGGACGGTTCCGAATCGGGCGGCTGCGCGGCTCGCCGGAGGCGCGACTTGGCAAGCCGGGAACACGCTCGCCGTGGCGGTCAGGAGGAGCGCGGTGCGCAGGGCGGCGGAGATAGGAGTTCTCAACGCCGAGGACATGCTGAACTGTACACCGGCGCGGCGGTCGAGGTCGAATGGGCGGGAGGAGCTCCGAGTCGCCGCGGATCGGCGCGATCGCCGGCGCCC
>CAZQHA010000818.1:0-1550 GCA_964592795.1 uncultured Planctomycetaceae bacterium
TGCTCGTCGACGCGAGCGAGTCGATGGCGTACCGCTCGCTGGCGTGGTCGAAGTTCGACTACGCGCGCTGGTGTGCCGCGGCGTTGACGCACCTCGTGCTCGCGAATCGCGACACCGCGGGCCTCGTGCTGTTCGACTCGGAGCACCGCACGAAGGTGCCGCCCGGCAACGGCGCGCCCCAGCTCCGCACCATCCTGCACACGCTCGAGAAGGCGGAGGCGACCGGTCCGACGCGCATCGGCAACGTGCTCGACTGGATCGCCCCGAAGCTGAAGCGGCGCGGCATCGTCTGCATCTTCTCGGACCTCTTCGACGAGCCCGACAAGATCCTCGGCGGCGTGAAGAAGCTGCTCACCGGAGGACACGAGCCGATCCTGTTCCAGATCCTCGATCCGCAGGAGATCCACTTCGAGTTCGACCACCTGCTCAAGATGGAAGGGCTCGAGCAGCTCGGCACGCACAAGGTCGACCCGCGCGCGATCCGCGACGCGTACCTGGCCGAGATCGACCACCACAACAAGGAGCTCGCGCGACAGGCGCGCGCGCTGAACGTCGACTTCGTGTCGATGCCGACGAACGTCGGCCTGGACGCCGCGCTGTCCACCTACCTCGCCCACCGCATGGCGCGGGCGCGCGGGGGGAGGCGCTAGATGTCGCTCTTCGGCGGCTTCGTCAACTCGATGCTCCTGTGGGGCGCGACGCTCGCCGCGGTGCCGCTCGTCATCCACCTCTTGAACCGCCAGCGGCACAAGCCGATGCCGTGGGCCGCGATGCGCTTCGTCATCGCCGCGTACCGCAAGACGCGCCGGCGCGTGCAGATGGAGAACCTCCTGCTGCTCCTGCTGCGCATGGCCGCGGTCGCGCTGCTCGCGTTCGCGCTCGCGCGTCCGTTCACCGGCCGCCTGTCGCCGCTCGCCGGGTTCACCGAGAGCCGCCGCGACGTGATCCTCGTGCTCGACGGCTCGGCCTCGACGGGCTACCGCGAGAGCGTCGACACGGTGTTCGACCGATCCGTGGCGCGCGCGAGGGAGATCGTCCGCGAGCTCGACGGCGGACGCGGCGATCGCGTGCGCCTGATCCTCGCCGGCGGATACCCGCGCCTCCTGTCGTGGACGCAGCCCGCGCAAGCCAGCGCGATGCTCGACACGCTCGCCGCCCCCACCGATGAATCGTTGGATCTCGCCGGCGCGCTGGGCGAAGTGCTCCGCTTCGTGCGCGAGGACGCGGCCGGCGCGGGGCACGAGATGCTCGAGATCCGCCTGCTCACCGACATGCAGCGGCGTTCGTTCGCGCCTCCCGCCGCGCCGCCTGCGGCGGTCGCCGAGGAAGGTGTGCCCACTCGACCGGCTCTCTTCGACCAGCTCGACGAGCTCGCGGCGCTCGGCCAGAAGGTGATCGTCGAAGACCTCGGACCGGCGCCGACGCAGCCGCCGAACCTCGGGATCGCGAGCGTCAAGCCGCTGGGTCCGGTGCTCGGAGCGGGCCTGCCCGTCGATCTCTCCGTCAGCGTGCAGAACCACGGCGGCGCGGCGAAGAGCGGCGTGCGCGTC
>CAZQHA010000819.1:0-1550 GCA_964592795.1 uncultured Planctomycetaceae bacterium
CGCGCAGTCGCCAAGCAGCATGTAGCCTGTCAGCCACTTCTTGCGCGCGCCCGACACGTCCGCGACGGCTCCAAGCAGCGGCGCGAGCAACGCGGCGACGGTCAAGCAGATCGTGGTGGTCTTCAAGTAATGGACGTCGGCCTGCGCGGCGGGCAGGTCGGCCGCGGCGTGGCGCGTGAAGAACACCGGGAACACCGCGGCGATCACGGTGGTCCACAGGGCCGAGTTCGCGCAGTCGTAGAGCGCCCAGGCGACCAGCTCGCGCCGGTGTAGACCGAAACGCTCGGCGAGGCGCATCGCGAGCGCGCCTAGGCGAGCGGCGCGATCGTCGCGCTGGATCGCGTGGACGTCATCGGCTCGCCCCCCAACGCACACGGTTGGCGAGCACCGACTGCACC
The DNA here is from genome assembly GCA_964592795.1 of uncultured Planctomycetaceae bacterium. Taxonomy (GTDB): domain Bacteria; phylum Planctomycetota; class UBA1135; order UBA1135; genus JANLUN01. The sequence goes on from CAZQHA010000819.1 coordinate 399, forward strand.
ACGATGACGTAGCCCTTGGCTTCCGCCCACGAACGAGCCGCCGATTCGAGCCGCGCGTTTCCCGACGAGAGGTACGCGCTTGCCATGCGTCGATCACCCCGTTGGTGCAGGACCTCGATCAAGAGCGCCTCCGAATCAGGCGACCCTTCACGGATGAAGTACGCATGGCACACCGCGACGACGTCGATGTTCCTCGACCGCATCGCCGCGTCCATGAACCGCGCGGCGGACGGATGGTCCTCGGCCAAGATGGCGAGCACCTCGGCTGCGCGGGCCAGGTCGGTGTCCACGGCTCGCAGAAGCTCCTCGAGAGCGCTTCCGCCGTGGAGCTCGACGGCTTGGGCCATCGTCTCGACGGGAACGCGGTGCAGGCACGCTCGAATCAGTTCGAGGAATCGGTCGCTCTTCGAGCGCGCCAAGGAGATCAACGCGCGAACTCGGAGGCCCTCGTCGAGGTCTGCGGTCGCGAAGCGCGCCAAGAGCTCGTCGGCGCCGTCGCCGCGTGCCGACGCGAGTCCGCGAATGCAGGTGTCGCGAACGGCCGCGTGCGCGTCGCCGAGCAAGCGCACGAATTCCGGCTCGCCGAGGCTGTCGCCGACCGACATCGCCCATGCGGCGACGCACCGCTGCAAGGGATCTCCAGCCGATGCGAGCGTCGAGATCGCGCCGCGATCCTTGGAAGCGGACATCACGTGCCCGACGAAGACGACGTCCGGCCAACGAGCGTCCAGGTCGTCGACGGTCTCGAAGCTCCCGGTCGATGGCGCGAGCACGGTAGCCGCGAGCGACATGGGCTCCACGCCGAGCGCGATGGCGGCGTCCGCATGAGCGGCCGTTCGAGCGCCGCGGACAACGCTCTCGAGCAGCGCCTGACGAGAGCGCTCGCCACCGATGGCGGCGAACGCGGCGGCGGCGGCCTCCGTCGAAGCGAACAGCTCGATAACGTCGATTGCGTGCTCGTGACCTGCGCGCCCGAGCGCGGCAACGACCGCGTCGCGACGCGCAAGCCGTTCCGGTTCGCCGCGGTCGTTCGCGCGCGGGTACTTCGCTCGTTCGAGGTGCGCGCGCAGCAAGTCGCAGGGGTCGCCGATCGCCCCGAGCGTCTCGACGAGGTCGGCGAACGCGACCACGTCGTCGCCGCCCGCATCGATC
>CAZQHA010000820.1:0-1545 GCA_964592795.1 uncultured Planctomycetaceae bacterium
GCGGACCTCGCCGGCGCCGACCGCGCCGGCGCGCCGCACCACGCGCAGGCGGTCGCGCTGCGGCGCGCGCTCGGATGACTACTCGTGCCGCAGCGCGTCGACCGGATCCATGTGCGCCGCGCGCCACGCCGGATACAGGCCGAAGATGACGCCGATGCCGGCCGAGATCGCGAACGCGAGGATCGGCGCCGCGGGCGTCACGATCGTGCGCATGTCGGCGAAGCGCTCGACGATCAGCGGGATGCCCAGGCCCAGCGCGATCCCGAAGAGGCCGCCGCCGACCGAGAGCACGACGGTCTCGACCAGGAACTGCGTCACGATGTGCCGGCGCTTCGCGCCCAGCGCGCGCCGGATCCCGATCTCGCGCGTGCGCTCGGTCACGGTGGCGAGCATCACGTTCATGATGCCGATCCCGCCGACGAGCAGGCTGATCCCGGCGATGCTGCCGAGCACGACGTTGAAAATGCGCTTCGTCTCCTCGGCCCGCAGCAGGAGCTCGAGCGGCACGACCATCTCGTAGTCCTTCTGCTTGTGGTTGCGCGACAGCATCTCGCGCGCGGCGGCCGCGACCATCGGGACGTTCTCCGGTGCGTCGACCTCGAGGTAGATCTCGTGCAGCTGCACCTCCTCCATGTCACGCGAGCCGCTGCGGATCTTGACCTGCACGTCGCCGAACCAGCGCCGGCCGGTCGAGAGCGGCAGGAACACCTCGCCGGTGACTTCGCTGCCCGGCTGCGGCGGGTCCTGTCCCAGCGGCACGCGCGGGAGCAGCACGCCGACGCACCTGAAGTAGTCGCTGCCGATCTTGATGCGCTTCCCGAGCACGGACTCGAACGGCGACAAGTAGCGCGCGACCTCGTAGCCGAGCACGCACACGTTCGCTTGCGAGCGGTCCTCGAGCTCCGTGAAGAAGCGACCCTCGAGGATCGGCCGTCCGGTGACCTCGCGGTACTCCGGCAGCGTCGCGAGCACGCGCGGGTTGAGCGCGCGGTCTCCGATGCGCACTTCTTGCTGCAGCTGCCGCACCGGCACGGCGCGCCGCACCGACGGGAACGTCTCCGACGCGCGCGCGTAATCCGCGTCCGTCAATCCGTACGCGCTGACGCGCGTCGTCTCGCGCCCGCTCGAAGGCTCGTCGGGCGGCTTGATGCTGCGCAAGATCACGTTCTGGCTGCCGAGCTGCCGGATCTGCTCCTGCGCCTCCTCGCTCGCGCCCTCGCCGATCGCGAGCATCGCGATCACGCTGGCGACGCCGAAGAGCACGCCCAGCGTCGTCAGGACGCTGCGCAGCTTGTGCAGCATCAAGCTGCTGACGCCCAGGCGGATCGTGCGCACGAGGTCGTGCTTCACGGCGCGCCTCCGTTGCGCTCGACCACGTCCTCGATCTTGCCGTCGCGCAGGCGCAGCGTCCGCTCGGCGCGCGCGCCGACGCTGGGCTCGTGCGTGACGAGCAGGATCGTCTTCCCCTCGGCGTGCAGCTCGTCGAACAGGTCCAGGATCTCGAGCGCGGTCTGGCTGTCGAGGTTTCCCGTCGCTTCGTCGGCG
>CAZQHA010000821.1:0-1536 GCA_964592795.1 uncultured Planctomycetaceae bacterium
CTAGGAGCCTGTCCGAATAATCGCTAAACCAGCCGATGGAGCAAGTAGGAGCTCGATCGGTATGGACAAGCGATTTCGTCGTTGGGAGCCGGGCCAGGGATTGCTTCTTCCGCCATCGGTGGACGACTTTGTGCCGGCGGACCACGGAGCGCGGCTGATCCGAGACTTGGTGAGTCAGGAATTGGATTTGTCGTCAGTGCTGTCGGCGTACGACAGCCGCAAGGGCCAGCCGCCGTACCACCCGGTGATGATGACGGCGCTGCTCTTGTACGCGTACACCACTGGCACGTACTCGTCGCGACGGATCGAGCGCGCATGCGCTGAGCGCGTCGATTTCATGGCGGTGACTTCGTTGGAGAAACCGGACTTCCGCACGATCTGCGCGTTTCGCAAGCGGCACCTACGCGCCCTGGAAGGTCTGTTCGTGCAAGTCTTGAAGCTGTGTCGGCGAGCTGGGCTGGTGAAGCTTGGTCACGTGGCACTGGACGGCACGAAGATCCAAGCGAACGCGTCCAAGCACAAGGCGATGAGCTACGAGCGGATGTGCACGGAAGAGAAACGCTTGAAGGCGGAAGTGGCCGAGTGGATGCGTCGAGCACAGTCGATCGACGAGGAGGAGGACAAGCAGTACGGCGCGGACAAACGCGGCGACGAGATGCCGGAATGGGTGAAGGACAAGCAGCAGCGGATGGCGAAGATTCGCGCGGCGAAGCAGGCGCTGGAGCGCGAAGCTCGAGAGGAGAAGGAGCGGGCAGAGCGCGGCGAGGCGAGAGAGGAGCGAGGCGGCGAGAAGAAGCAGCAGATGCGCAAGACAGGCAAGCCGGCGCCGAAAGCGCAACGCAACTTCACCGATCCCGAGAGCCGCATCCTGTGTGACCGACAGTCGTACGTGCAGGGCTACAACTGCCAAGCGGCGGTAGACGGTGCGGCGCAGGTGATCGTGGCGCGCGAGGTCGTGAACGAACAACAGGATTGGCCGCAACTGATGCCGATGATGATGCAGGTACGCGAGAACCTGAAAGCCTACGCGCGCGAGGTGTCGGCTGACGCGGGCTACTGCACGGAAGCGAATCTGCGTGATCTCTCGCGGCGGCGCATTCGCGGTCTGATCGCGACCGGCCGCCAACAACACGGCGCCGCGACGGTGACGAACACTCGCAAGTGGAAGGGCAAGTGGACGCGCGCGATGAGTACGCGCTTGAGGCGCGCAGGTCGCCGAAGTAGGTACCGACTACGCAAGCAAATCGTGGAGCCGGTCTTTGGACAGATCAAAGAGTGCATGGGCTTCAGACGCTTCCTGCTGCGCGGGCTGTCGAACGTGCGCAGCGAATGGAGCCTGATCTGCACGGCGCACAACCTGCGAAAGCTCACGCAAGCGACCTGAGCGGGCAGGACGCCCCGCAGCGCGTCGCAAACTGACGAGTGCCCTCGGGCTCCTCGTCGGAAGCCTGTCTCGTAGAGCTCGCCGTACTTCCGCCGGGCAGCAAGGGGTCCAGATCACTGCCGACGCGATCGATTACTCGGACAGGCTCCTAG
>CAZQHA010000822.1:0-1535 GCA_964592795.1 uncultured Planctomycetaceae bacterium
CGTGAGCGACACACCCGGATCGAATCCAAGCGGAACGTTCGAGTTGGTGATGGGCCTGGGGCCCTGCAATCCGCTCCCGCATCCGGATGCAGCGAGCACTGCGAGCGCGAGGATCCGTGTACGCATCTCAGAAGCTCCAGCCGACGCCGATGGACGCCCAGAATTGATCGCTGTCGATCTCGATCAGATCGAACCAGTCCTTGATGTCGCTGTCGACGATCGTCGACGCCGCGAGCAGGAGCTGGAACGACGTGTGATCGTCGTACTGATAGAAGAGCCGCCCGGTGCCCTGCAGGTCGGCGAGCCCGGATCCACCGAACCCGTCGGGCACGCCGTAGTTCCAGAACGACTGCTCCTCGTCGGACCACCCCAGCGACACGGCGACGTTCGCGCTCCACTTCTCGTTGATGACGAACCCGCGCGAAACCTCGCCGTTCAAGTACATGCCGTCGACTTCGTCGAAGTCGTAATGCGCTACGAACTGCGGACGAAAGCCGGACACGTCGGTCGATATGCTCGCGAAGATCTCGTTCGTCGAACCGCGCTCGCCGTTCGGGAACAAGTTGCCGCGCGGCAGGTTGTAGCTCGTGATGCCCGCCGTAACGTCGAACCGGTCGATGGCGCGCGAGTACGAGCCGGTCAAGTCGATCTCGCTGAAACGGCCGGCGCTCCCGTTCGGGAACCACGCGTCACCGGTGTCGTTGTGCAGATCGATGTTGCCGAAGAAGTTGGCGGTGACGATCCCCTCGCCCTTCACTGGGATCGAGGTGTCGACGATCGGCTGCAGCACCTCGTTGTCGACTTGCACCATGCCGCGCCGCACGAACTTCGTCGCGAGATCGGCGCTCCACGTCGTCGACGGGACGGCGTCCGGCGCTGCGATGCATGCGCCGAGGACGGGACAGACGAGCAGCAACTGGCACCAGGTCTTCATGAGGGGGCTCGACTCCGTTGCGGGGGAATGTTGGATCCGAATCGAAGCAGTGCAATCGAAGACGTCGCATTCGCAGAGGAACGCGTCGCGGGGACGAATCGAACTTCACCGCGCGCTGCCTCCGCGCGGAGAAGCCGTGTGCGGGAGGGGTTCAGTTGTTCCTCGCCCCACTCAGGATCCAGTCTTTGATCATCGCGATGTGATCACTGCAAAGGCACGGGGACGGCGAGGGCCCGCAGCTCTGCGGCATCATGACGCAGTTGGGTCCGAGGCCGAACGAGCATCCGGACGGCGGGCCCCCCTCGACCTTGATCAACAAGTAGCTGCTGCACGGATCGAACGGCTTGACGAGCTTCAATCCGCTCGGTGGCTCGCACGTCCCTTGGCCGACCACGGTTCCGCCTGCGCCGGAGCCGAGAAGCTCCGTGTACGCGAGGGCGTCGGTCAAGAACAATTCCGCGGCGGCGATCGTCGTGCCCGTGTACGGGTGGCAGTCGACGCACGCTCGGTGCGCGGATCCCGCGTCGCTCCGGAAGATCTGCTTCACCACCGAAAACGGCGTGCGAACCGTCAGAGACAGGTTCGTGGGCGCTTGCGCGAT
>CAZQHA010000823.1:0-679 GCA_964592795.1 uncultured Planctomycetaceae bacterium
CGAGGGCCGCGCGGGCGGGCTTCACGCTCATCGAGCTCCTCGCGGTCATCCTGATCATCGGGATCTTGATGGCGACCCTTCTGCCGAAGATCCCCGAGTACATCGACGCGGGCAAGGTGACGGGCTGCAAGGCGAACCTGCAGGAGATCCACAAGGGTCTCATCATCTACAACACGAAGTACCAGCGCATCCCCGACCAGAGCGGTGTGCGCTTCTTCGCGTCGCTGATCAGCCGCGGCGTGTGGGAGAACTCGAAGCCGAGCGCGATGAAATTGACGTGCCCGGGCGTCGACCTCGGAGCGCTCTCGATCGGCACCATCGAGAACACCGACGAGTGGTTCGGCAATCTCGACCTCATCGACGGCGACTATTCGGCGTACGCGGGGCGCGACTGCAAGCAGTTCCCCCTGCGCAAGTTCCCCGGCAGCGACAAGGATCCGATCATCGCCGACGACAACGTCGGCGACGGGACGGAAGGCAACCACCGCACGACGACGTGCGTCCTGTACGCCTCGGGAGCCGTCGGCACGTTCGAGATCTTCGAGCTGCAGGAGAAGGGTGTCGTCGACAAGGAGACGAGCGTGCTCGTCGTCGGCCCCGATTCGCCGGTCGAGGAGCTGCGCAAGCTGAGTCTCGACTAGTCGGCGAGAAATACGGTGTCAGGCACGTTTTTTCTCGC
>CAZQHA010000823.1:689-1535 GCA_964592795.1 uncultured Planctomycetaceae bacterium
GCCCTCACACCCGGGGCCCGCCCCTTTTTGGCGCGCGCCGTTTTCGTCCGCCACAAAAACGGTCCTTCACACCTTATTTCCCCCCGACACCGTAGTCGCGAGCCTGTTCTCGCCGATCGGGGATCCCTAATCTCTGGCGCCTTCACGCCTCCCCCCCTCGGCATGAACCTCGTCGGCCTCTTCCGCGCCATGCGGCCGCAGCAGTGGGTGAAGAACATCTTCGTGCTGGCCGCGCTGGTGTTCGCGCGCGGAGCACGGGGCGACCTTCTCGACAGCGATCTGTCGGACGTCTGGCGCACGCTCTACGCGTTCTTCGCGTTCTGCCTGGGCTCGAGCGCGATCTACCTCGTCAACGACGTGATGGACGTCGAGTCGGATCGCGCGCATCCGACGAAGCGCCACCGTCCGATCGCTTCGGGCGCGGTGTCGGTGCGCACGGCGTTCGTCACGGCGATGGCGTGCGTCGCGGCCGCGCTCCTTCTCTCGTCGCGCGCGCAGCCCGACGGCGTTCCGGCGCCGACCGTGCAGCACGTCGTCGCGGCGTACATGGTGCTGAACCTGGCGTACAGCCTGAAGCTGAAGCACATCGTCATCGTCGACGCGTTCTGCATCGCGGCCGGCTTCCTCCTGCGCGTCAAGGCGGGCGGCATCGCCGCGGGCGCGCAGATCTCGCACTGGCTGATGCTGTGCACGCTGTTCCTGGCGCTCTTCCTCGCGCTGTGCAAGCGCCGCGCGGAGACGGATCTCCTGGGCGACGACCGCGGCGAGCACCGCGCGATCCTCGTCGAGTACACGAGCGGCTTCCTCGACCAGATGGTCACCGTGCTCGCGGCGTGCACGATCCTG
>CAZQHA010000824.1:0-1529 GCA_964592795.1 uncultured Planctomycetaceae bacterium
ACCGCCGGATGCGGTGACTTCGCCTTCGTAGTTCTCCTCGAAGTACGGGATCAGCGCCTGATCGGCGGGGATCGCGCTCCACAGGATCACCGTGTTGATGCCGTACTTGTCGATCACCGGCTCGACGGCGCGCACGTCGTTCGCGCGACGCACGGCGAAGAGCAGGCTGTAGACGGGCCGATCGAGGTACACCGCGCTGTGCCAGCCGATCGAAGTGGCGACGCGCGCGTCGTGCGCGAAGCGCTGCCGGTAGTCGCTGGCCATCCGCACGTACTGACGGTGGAGCGCTTCGATCCGATCCCAGCCGCGGAACGGCGCCCAGTCCACGCAGACCAGTACCGCGAGCGCGACGGGCGCGACGATCCGCGCGCGCCGTGTGAAGACGTCGAAGACCGCCGGCAAAGCGAAGAGCCACACGGGCAGCACGAGCCGGCCCTGGAACGCGAAGTACAGGGCCAGCACGAGCGTGACACCGAGCGCGAAGAACTCGCCCGAGCTGCGCCTGCGCACGAGCACGACGACGAGCGCGACGAGACCGATCGCGCCGAGCGCGATGTCGATCCCGCTCCCGGCGCTCGTCTCCATGCGGCTGCCGAGCGCCGACGCGATCTTGGGCGCGCGCTCCGGGATTCGTCCCACGATCTCGGAGATCGATCGTCGCGGCGACGATGGATCTCCTCCGTCCACGTGCCACATCGCCGTGGAGTACGAGTAGAGGAAGTTCTGATCGGCCGGCGGCGTTCCTCGCGACAGCGCGTCGCGGATGCTCCACGGAGCGAGCACGAGCGCGGTGCCGGCCACGAGACCGAGCACCCTCGCGCGAGCGAATCCCGCCCATCCACCGCCGCGGTGTTGCGCGATCCGCGCGCAGAGGATCGCCGGCACGAGCAGCACGTTGACCGAGCGCACGTAGGCCGCGATCGCGATCGCGACGCCGAGCACGACGTCGCGCCTGAGCGAGCGCTCGCGATCCGCCCAGCGCTCGACGAGGAGGCACGCGAAAAGGAACGCCGCGCCAGGCACGTCCGACATGACCTGGTTGCACATCTGCCGGAAGGTCGGGTTCAGCCAGACGGCGATCGCGACCGCGAGCGATACCCAGGTTCCAAGCCGCGGGTGCAGCCACACGAAGAGCAGCGCGATCGTCGCCACGCCAAAGAGCGAAACGAGCGTGTGGAGCGCCGCGAAGTCGAGCCCGCGCCACGCGATCACGGGCGCGATGAGCAGCGAGAACCCCGGCGGCCGGATCGTGAACGGCGCGCCGAGGTACGCGTAGCCTTCGCCGGCGAGCAGCGACTTCGCGCACGCGATGTAGATCGACGCGTCGTTCGTCGTCTCGCTCGCCTCGTAGTAGGGATGCACGAACACCGCGAGGCTCGCGCACGCGGCGGCGACGAGCGCGACGAGCACCCAGGTCGTCCGCGGAGTCCACTCGTGCTCGGGCACTTGATACGATCCGGCCATCGCGTCCGCGGCGCGGAATCTACATGAACGGCGAGCGCGTACCGAGCCCCACGAGCCCGCTCGCG
>CAZQHA010000825.1:0-910 GCA_964592795.1 uncultured Planctomycetaceae bacterium
CCTACCTGCTCGTCCGCGAGATCGCGAGCCTTGCGGTCGCGCGCGTCGCGGCGAGCTTGCTCGCGCTCTCGCCTTGGTTCGTGTTCATGAACATGAGCTTGATGACGCACTCGTGGACGCTCGCGTGCGCGTTGGTCGCGGCGCTCGGCGTCGCGAGAGCTCGCCGGACGCAGCGAGGCGCCTGGGGTTGGCTCGCGGGAGTCTTCGTCGGCGTCGTCGCGTGGATACGGCCGCTCGAAGGGCTCGTGCTCGCCGCCTTGCTCGGCCTTTGGATGCTCGGCGCCGCTCGTCCGTCCGACGCGCGCGCGCGTATGCGCTCGTTCGGCGCTCTTGCAGGCCTGGTGATCGCGACCGGCGTCACCGCCGCGCTGGTGCTGCCCTACAACGCGCACTTCACGGGCTCGCCGAAGGTCTTCCCGATCAATCGCTACGTCGACACGGTCTACGGCGCCGGCAAGAACGATCTGGGCTTCGGGCCGGACAAGGGTCTTGGGAGGGGTCTCGACGCGTTCCAGGTGCACTGGCCGCTCGAAGCGGGGCTCAACGCGCAGATCAACGCGTTCGCGATCGACGCGGAGCTCCTCGGCTGGTGCACAGGCTCGATCCTGTTGATCGCCTTGCTGCTCGCCGCGCGTCGACTCGAGCGCATCGACCGGCTGATGCTCGTCTTCGGCGCGGCGATCGTCGTCTCGAACAGCCTCTATTGGTTCCACGGCGGCCCCGATTTCGGCGCGCGCTACTGGTACCTCGTGATCGTGCCGTGCGTCGTGCTCGCCGCGCGCGGTTGGCGCTCGTTCGAGGCTTGCGTCGAGAGGCCGGCGCGCGTGCAGGCCTTCGTGCTCGCGCTGATCGCGATCGCGTGGCTCTCGTTCGTGCCGTGGCGCGCGATCGACAAGTATCCGAACTACCG
>CAZQHA010000825.1:920-1527 GCA_964592795.1 uncultured Planctomycetaceae bacterium
CACGGATTCGGCCGCAGCCTGGTGCTCGTTCGCGGCGCGCGACACCCCGACTTCGCGTCCGCGGTGGTCGCGAACCCGCTCGACCTCGAGGCCGATGCTCCGATCTTCGCCTGGGATCGCGACGCAGGGACGCGCAAGCGCTTGCTCGAGCACTACGCCGACCGTCCGGTGTGGATCGTCGAGGGACCGACCGTGACCGGCTCGAGCTACCGCGTCGCCGCCGGTCCGCTGCGCGCGGACGAGCTCGCGCGCTGACGTTCGCGTCGCGCGCGCGAACCCGTAGCAGGCGAGCGCGTCGATGACGCTCCGTTCGGTCCCGCGCGCCAAGGCTTCGACCGCGTACAAGGGAACGCGAGTCCTGGTGCTCGGCGCGAACGGGTTCATCGGCCGATGGGTAGCGCGCAAGCTGACCGACGCCGGCGCGGACCTCGCGCTGGTCGTGCGCGACCGCGACGTCGCGGAGCCGGTGTTCGAGCGCTACGGCGTGCGCGGGATCGTCCATGCAGCGGACTTGATGCAGCCGGGCTCGGCGGCCGAGCTCGTCAAGTCGCTCGAGCCCCAGGCGATCTTCAACCTGGTCGGCTACGGCGTCGACCGGCGCCAGCGC
>CAZQHA010000826.1:0-1526 GCA_964592795.1 uncultured Planctomycetaceae bacterium
TCCTCGCTCGCCGTGGTCGTCACGAGCGCGCCGGCGAGCTCCTCGTTCGCGCGCCCGACGATCACGAGGTCGCGCACGTTGGAGCGGAAGCTCGCGATGACGTTGCCGGCGGTCGAGAGTCCCAGGATCTGCGGCGCCTCCGTGTCGAGGAGCGGGTCCTGGACGCCGTCGGTCAACGGATCGACGTCGAGGCGGAGGAGCGCGCTCGTCGAGTTGCCGCGCCGCACTTGGAACGCGAACGCCACCGGCCCTTCGCCGAAGCGCGCCTCGACGGGCGACGCGTTCGCGAGCAGGTTCAGGTCGCTGGCCGTCAAGGTGAACGTCGGAACGACGGCTTCGAGCAGCACCTCGCGCGCGAGCGCGATTTGGGTCGGGTTCTGGGGCACGTTCGGCTCGTTGCCGAACATGAACACCTGCAGGCGGTCGCCGGACTGAACGCCCGAGAGGCCGACGTCGATCGCGAGGTTCGCGGGCCCGGAGATCTGCGCGATCCCGATCGCGTCGTTCGGATCCGACGTGATCGCGGCCGACGTCGGCGTCGTGAACGGCGCCAGATCGAAGCTGAACGTCGTCGTCGCGAGGTTCGCGTTCGTCGCGTCCTTGATCGGATTGCCGGCCGGCGAGAGCGTGACCGTGACCTCCGCGCTCGGCGCGCCGAGCGCGGGCGGATCCGGGCTGAAGTTCCCGTTGCTCCAGCGCCACACCCGCGACTCGTTGCCGCCGCCGAGGAGCGCCAGAGGCTGCGGCGTCCCGCCCGGAACGGGCGCGACTCCGGCGACCGACACGAGGAACGACGAGCTCGTGACCTGCTGCACCGGTCGATTGAACGCGACCACGATCTCGGTGGTCTCGCTCTGGAAGTCGGCTCCGCCGAGCGGGTAGGTCGTCACCACGAGGGGCGCGGCGGGGTTCGACGCGGCGGTGCGGAAGCGGCCCACGGACGAGTTCGCCGGAACGATCAGCTGCTGTCCCGTGCGGTCCCGGATGACCGCGCCCTGCCGGAACCGGATCTCGTACGGCGTGTTCGGTTGGAGCTCGGTCGCCGGGAACAGGCACAGCACGCGTCCGTCGCCGACGAGGTGCGCGATCGCGAGCGGGTCGGGGAAACCGATGTCGGTCGCGATCTCGAACGCCTGGTTCAGCCCGGTGGTCGCGAGCGACTCGTTGAACACGAGCACGATCGGCGACCGCGTGTCCGCGGTGTTCCCGTTCGGATGGAACCGGGTGATCGTCGGGGTGAGGTTCGAGATCCACTCGCCGTTCGCGGGCGCGGTCGCGTTGCCGTCGCCGATGACTCCCCCGCCCGATCCGTCGGAGTCGCAGTTGCCGCCGAAGACGCACGCGGGGTTGTCGCAACCCGTGAGCAGGATCGGCAGGACGGCGAGCGCGGACGCGGTCGCCATCCGCGCGCGGCGGCGGACCGATCGAACTTCGACAGGGGGTTGCATGCGCAGGGGCTCGGGCGCGAGCAAGATGCCCGCCGCGACGTCGGATTCCAATCGTGCTCTCGACGCCACGGCGGGGTC
>CAZQHA010000827.1:0-1522 GCA_964592795.1 uncultured Planctomycetaceae bacterium
CGCCGAGCTTGCGCGCGTAGGCCGGGTCGAGCGCGTGCTCCGCGTCGACGTACGCGCAGATGCCGCCCGCCTTCTGAGCGTGCGCGACGACGTGGAGCGTGAGCGTGGTCTTGCCCGAGCTCTCCGGCCCGTAGATCTCGACCACGCGGCCGCGCGGCAGGCCCTTGCCGCCGAGCGCGACGTCGAGGCCGATCGACCCGGTGGAGATCCCCTCGATCTCCTTCAGGATCTGCCCGTCGCCCAGGCGCATGATCGCGCCCTTGCCGTAGGCCTTCTCGATCTCCGAGAGCGCCGCCTCGAGCGACTTGTTCTTCTCCTGCCGCTCGCGGCTGATCGACGGGGCCGGGGATGCGGTCGCGGCCGGCGGGGTCTTCTCGGTTTTCGCTTTGGGAAGGCTCATGGGTTCACCTGCGGGGTTGGGCGTCGGAAGCGGCCGAATATAGCCGTCGACGAACGTCGGAAGAAGGACGCTGCGCACGCCGCACTCGACCGCGCGAGCGTTCCCTGGTGACCATGATTTCTCAGAGTTCCCAGGAGTACACGGGCCGATACCGCGCGGGAGCGTTCGGCCACGGATCGGGCTGGAAGATCGCGATCTCTCGGGCCGTCCAGGCGAGGTCCAACTTCAGCTCGTAGAACGCGTCGGGAACTCGAGTGTACGGGTCTCGCAGGCGAGCGAGCGTGACGTGAGGCGTCCACGGCTCTCGTTCGGCGTCCGCCGGCTCGGAACCCGCGGAACGCGACGCCATCAGGACCTTGTCGAAGAGCTTGCGCAGCCGCTCGTCGGACTGGATCCCGGCCCAGAGGACTCGCGCTCGCTCGCGCCCGGGGAACGCACCCGTGTGTGTCACCGACACGGGAAACTGCCCGACGCCGGAAGTGAACATGTCCAGCCAGATTCGCAGCTTGGTGAGCTGCCACCCCATCACCGGACCGAGGAACGCCAGCGTGAGGTGCAGGTCCTGCGCGGGATAGACGCGCAGTCCGGGCAGCGTGCCCAGCGTCTTCCTCGCGACGTTCGCGAGCCGAGCGCGGATCTCGTCCGGAGGCCGTAACGCGATGAACGTCCGCGCCGCGTCAAAGTCGCCCACGGCTACACCGTGACGATCGTCATCAGCTCGCGGAAGCGCTCGTCGATCGCCGCGCGCGTGGCGTTGCGCAGCGCGTCGACGCCGAAGCCCTGCACGCACAGCGACGCGGTCACGGTGCCGTAGACCATCGCGCGCCGCAGGCTCGGCGGCTCGAAGTCGTCCTGCGCGGCGACGTACCCCATGAAGCCGCCGGCGAACGAATCGCCCGCACCGGTGGGATCGACGACCTCCTCGACGGGATACGCGGGCAGCGCGAAGCGCACGTCGCGCCCGACGAGGAACGCACCGTGCTCGCCCTTCTTCAGCACGACGTAGCGCGGCCCGAGCGCGAGCACCTTCGTCGCCGCGCGGATCAGGTTGCGCTCGCCGGTCAGCATGCGCGCCTCCTCGTCGTTCAGGATGACCGCGTCGACGCGCGAGAGGAGCTCGAC
>CAZQHA010000828.1:0-1522 GCA_964592795.1 uncultured Planctomycetaceae bacterium
TGTAGGCGACGAGCCCGAGCAATCCGACGATCATCGCCAGCGAGAGCGCCAGCGCGCCTCCCGTGAGCCACACGAGCGGCTCACCGTGCGCGAACAGCGACGTCGCGCGGCGCGCCTTGCGCTGGCGCTTCGTCGTCGGCTTGGGCCGCGCAGCGGGCTTGACGAGGGCGACTCTCACAGCTGGTACGCCCTCTTGCGGAAGCGCTGGCGAATGAGCTCCGCCGCCGTGTTGAACACGAACGTGATCGCGAACAGGCACAACGCGGCGAGGAAGAGCGTGCGGTAGTGCGTCGTGTTGCGCGCGGCCTCGGGGAGCTCGACGGCGATGTTCGCCGAGAGCGTCCGGAAGCCGTTGAACATGTTCCAGCTCATCACCGGCGTGTTGCCGGTCGCCATGAGCACGATCATCGTCTCGCCGACCGCGCGGCCGAGGCCGATCATCACCGCCGAGAAGAGGCCGCTCATCGCGGTCGGGATCACGACCCGCACCGCGGTCTGCCACGGCGTCGCCCCCGCGCCGAGCGACGCCAGGCGCAGGTGGGACGGCACGCTCGACAGCGCGTCCTCGGCGAGCGTGTACACGATCGGGATCACCGCGAAGCCCATCACGAACCCGACGATCCATGCGTTGCGCTGCACGTACGTGTCGAGCACCGTCCCGCGCGCATCGATCCACAGGCCGTCGAGCACCAGCGCGATGGCGGACGCCACCAGCACCGTCGCCGCGACGCCCGCCGCGAACTTCAGGAGATCGAACCGCGCGCACTTCGCGCGGCTCCAGCTGGCCGAGATGCGGCGGACCCACGGGTTGACGACGCGCGACATCGCGAAGAGCACGATCGCTCCCGCCGCGGGCAGCCCGAGAAGGACCCACCCGCCGAACTTCGTGCCGCCGCGCCCGTCGAGCCAGGCCAGGAAGTCGCCGGCGAACAAGAGACGCTCGACGAAGGGACCGACGAGCGCCGCGGCGCCGACTCCGCACGGCAGCGCGGCGAAGATCGCGGCGAAACGCGCCTTGCCCGAGAAGCGCACCGCGTACCGCGCGGGCAGGAGCTGCCACATGTACGCCCCCAGGAGCAGGGCGAGCGGGATCATCACGAGCGACGCGAGGAGCGCCGGAACGACGTCCTGCGCGAACGGCGCGATCACGATCGCCGCGAGGAAGCCCAGGACGACGCTCGGCAAGCTCGCCATCATCTCGGTCAGCGACTTGAGCGGCGCGCGCAGGCGAGCGCTCAGGAACTCGCTCGTGTAGATCGCGGCGGCGAGCGCGATCGGCACCGCGAACAGCATCGAGTACACGGTCGCCTTGAGCGTGCCGAACACGAGCGGGATCAAGCCGAGCTTGGCTTCGAAGTCGTCGGTGCCGCTCGACGATTGCCACACGTGCTCCGGCCCGGGGTAGCCCTCGTACCAAACCGGCGCGAACAGCGCGGTCAAGCCGGCTTCGGGGTGCTTCAAGTCCATCGACCAATGCACGACCCGCGCGCCGCTCTGCGCGAGGAGCCCGTCTTCCTTCGGC
>CAZQHA010000829.1:0-1520 GCA_964592795.1 uncultured Planctomycetaceae bacterium
TGCTCGTCGTCGACGACGAGGTGTTCGTGCGCGACTCGCTGTGCGCGATCCTGAAGAGCGAGGGCTTCCTGACCGGGACGGCGTCGAGCTCGGTCGACGCGCTGCGGCTGCTCGCGAAGGAGCGCTTCGAGGCGATCGTCACCGACTTGCGCATGCCCGCGGGCGACGGGCTCAGCCTGCTCAGCGAAGCGCGGCAACGCGGAGTCGCGATCCCGATCATCGTGATCACGGGCGTCGGAACCGTCGCCGAAGCCGTCGCCGCGATGAAATCGGGCGCGTTCGACTTCCTGCAGAAGCCGGTCGATCCCGACGAGCTCGTGCTCGTCGTGCGCCGCGCGGTCGAGCACCACGCGCTGCTCGCGGAGGTGCGCGAGCTGCGCGACACCGTGGCGGGGCTGCGCGGACCGCGCGTGCTCGTCGGCAGCTCGCCGGCGATGGCGAACGTGCGCAACCTGATCGCGCAGGTCGCGCCGGCGGAGGCGACCGCGCTGATCACCGGCGAGAGCGGCACCGGCAAGGAGATCGCCGCCGAGCTGATCCACCGGCAGAGCGCGCGCGGGGACAAGACCCTGACGTGGGTGCAGTGCGCAGTGCTCACCGAAGCGAGCTTCGAGAGCGAGCTCTTCGGCCATCGGAAGGGCGCGATCCCCGGAGCGCTCTCCGACCGCATCGGACGTTTCGCCGAGGCCGAAGGCGGCACGCTGATCTTGAACGAGATCGGCGCGCTGTCGGTCTCGATGCAGGCGAAGCTCCTGCGCGTGCTCGAGACGGGCGAGTACCAGATCGCGGGCGATCCCAGCGTGCAGCACGCCGACGTGCGCGTGATCGCGATCACGAACGAGGACCTGCCCGCGCGAGTGAAGGCGGGAGCGTTCCGCGGCGACCTCTACTACCGCCTCGCGCAGTTCCCGATCGAGATGCCCGCGCTGCGCAACCACAAGCAGGACATCGGCGAGATCTCCGAGAGCCTGCTCGCTCGACCGCAGCACGCGAAGCACCGCGGCGCGCGCGTGCGGCTCACGAGCGAAGCGTGCGACCTCCTCGCGTCGTACGGCTGGCCGGGCAACGTGCGCGAGCTGCGCAACGTGCTCGAGCGCGCCGTGATCGTGTCCGACAAGGACGAGCTCGACTCGGGGCTCTTCGCCGGGATCCTCGAGTCGACGGCGTCGTCGGCCGCGCTGCTCGAGCCGCGCGAGTACCACCTGCGCACGAACCTCGACGCCGCCGAGCGCGAGATCGTGCTGCGTGCGCTCGCGCATTCGAAGGGCAAGAAGAAGGAGGCCGCGAACCTGCTCGGGATCGACCCGCGCAACCTCGGCTACTACTTGCGCAAGCACAAGATCAGCGACAAGGAGTCGGCGGAGGCGGGCGGGAGGTGACCCGACTCGGCGCAGGGTCGCCGCAGTCGGCCGGGGTTCCGCCCCGATGACCGTCCGAAGGGGGCCGGTATACTCCGCGCCCTCGACCCCGGGGACTTAGCTCAATCGGTTAGAGTACCGGCCTGTCACGCCGGAGGTTGC
>CAZQHA010000830.1:0-1518 GCA_964592795.1 uncultured Planctomycetaceae bacterium
GGGCAAGGAGCCGCCGCCCGTCCGCGTCTTGATGAAGGACGGCTTCGAGTCGGCGGATCAATTGCCGCCGGGTTGGCAGCGCGAGGTCGGCGCGCGCACCGGCAGCGGCGCGCGCGTGTCGCAGATCGCGATCGATCGCGACGCGGACTCGGGCGGGTCGCCCCGCGCGTTGAAGCTCTCCGGCGATTCGAGCACCGAGCAGTGGATCGGGATCTCCCGGCGCTTCGACTGCGCGCCGGGCGACGCGCTCAAGTACCGCGCCAAGGTCAAGGCGAAGGACGTGAAGCGCGAGGGCTCGCAGCCGCACAACTTCTACACCGGGCTCGTGTTCCTCGGCGCGGACGGCAAGCTCGTCGGAGCGAAGCAGTACGCGCACGGCGGCGAAGGCTCGTTCGACTGGAAGCAGCTCGAGGTCTCCGGCATCGCGCCCGACGGTGCCGTCGCCGTGATGGCGGGCGTGTTCCTGTCGATGTCGGGCGAAGTGTGGCTCGATCAGCTCGAGCTGACGGCGCAAGCCGGCTCGACGCCGGCGTACGCGGGGTGGAAGACGATCGAGTCCGACTACGTGACGATCCGCTACCCCGACGATCACCCCGAGAAGGGACGGATGGAGTACTACGGCACGCAGGTCGACAAGGCGTACGAGCGGATCCACAAGGAGCTCGGCCTGCCCGACACCGGCCGGGTCACGATGTACCTCTACAAGGATGCCGCGGAGGGCAAGAAGATCACGTCGCAGGATCTCGACTTCTCGAATCCTCAGGCGCGCGTGATCCACCAACGCTTCGAGAGCCTGCCGGGCCACGAGATGACGCACGTGATCGCGTTCGCGCTCGGCACGCCCGGATCGGGTCTCTTCAACGAGGGGCTCGCGACGTACTTCGACGGCACGCCGACGAAGGAGCTGCACCGGCGCGCGGCGCAATACCTGCGCGACAAGAAGCTCCCGTCCGTGACGGACCTGGCGGGTCACTACCACGCGACGCCCGAGTCGATCGCGGCGGCGGGCTCGTTCGTGGCGTACGCGCTCGAGACCCTCGGGCTCGACCGGTTCAAGCATCTGTACTTGATGAAGATGCCCGAGCAGAACGCGGGCAGCGTGCTCACGACCGGACTCTCCGGCCTCGAGAAGGGCTGGCACGAATTCCTGCGACAGCAGAGCTGAATCGAGCCGCGCGACGGCACGCGCGTTGAACGGTAGGCTCTCGCTCGTCGCGGGCGCGACACGCATGGAGCTCGAACGCGCACTTTCCACTCCGGTCCGCTCGCCGTCGCACGACCTCTCGAGCGCCTATTCGAGCGTGCGGGCCCGGACCGAGGCGCTCGCCGCGCCGGTTTCCGCGGAGGACTGCACGGTCCAGTCGATGCCCGACGCGAGCCCGCTCAAGTGGCATCTCGCGCACACGAGCTGGTTCTTCGAGACGTTCGTGCTCGCTCGCGCCGCGGCGCTGGGGCTGGCGCGCGGCGGCTGGCGTCCGCACCATCCGCAGTTCGCCTATTTGTTCAATTCGTACTACG
>CAZQHA010000831.1:0-1518 GCA_964592795.1 uncultured Planctomycetaceae bacterium
GCGCACGTGCTCGGCTGCCTCGACGACTACCCGACGCGGTCGGGCTACGTGATCACTCCCGTCGTGGTGTGGGCGCCCGACAGCGCGGACCTCCGCCCGCAGCCGGGCGAGGTGAGCGCCATCCATCGCGTCCCGCTCACGGTGCTCGAGCACCCCGACGTTCCCCACCTCCGCACGATCCCGGAAAGCGACCGCCCCGTGATCTCGATCGCCATGGTCGAAACCCACGTCCACGCCCCGACCGCCGCGATCGTCTACCAGCTCCGCGAAGTCGCCCTCCACGGCCGCACGACACGCGTCGACCACTACGAGCAGCCCGTGTTCGCGTGGCGCTGACGGCGGCATGACGCCGCTCCCGAGCTGGATGCGGCGCGCGTTCCTCGCGACCGCCGCGATGAACCTCGCCGGCGCGCTCACGTTCACGCCGTGGGGCGAGCCGATCCGTGACTTCGCCGGGATGCCGCCGGCGCCCGCGATCTATTTGCTGGTGATCGGCGTGTTCGTGCTGCTGTTCGGTGTCGGATACTTCGTCTGTGGGGCGACCGGCCGGGCCGATCCTCTGTTCGTCGCGATCGCCGCCGCCGGGAAGCTCTCCTTCTTCGGCCTGCTCCTCGCCTTCGCGCTCGCGGGCGACCTGCCGATCCGCGCGCCGCTCTCGGCCGTCGGTGACCTCGTGTTCGGCGGGCTCTTCGTCGTCTGGCTCGCCGGTCTTCGACGCTAGCCTCCGCACCGCCCCGGACGTCACGCCGGTACCGCTCCGGAACGTTCCCGAACGCCGCAACACGCCAAGGAATCACCACGTCGTCTCACCAACGTCGGTCGGCCGGGCCTCGACGTCGCATTCTGCAACGCGACGCACACGGCCTCTCGTTTGCTTCTCCAGAGCGGGCACCTTCGCGAACCGCATGCATGGCGCACATCATCTCGCACGACACGACGACCGACCGACCCTGACCGATGCCGCGCCGATCCCGACGAGCCGATAGCGGCTACACGATCCTGGTCGTCGACGACCAGCTCGACACGACGGAGTCCGTGAAGGCGCTCCTCGAGCTCGAGGGGCATCGCGTGCGGACGGCGTCCTCGGGGAGCGAGGCGCTCGACCTCCTCCAGAAGACCGAGGTCCATCTCGTCATCGTCGACTATTTGATGCCGAGGATGACGGGCGCGGAGTTCGTGGAGCGCCTGCGCTGCCTCGATCCGTACGTGCAGATCATCCTTCAGACGGGCTACGCCGGCGACAACCCGCCCCGCGCGCTCTTGGCCGAGCTCGACATCCAGGGCTACCACGACAAAGGCGACGGCCCGGAGCGGCTCCTTCTCTGGGTCGACGTCGGCCTGAAGGCGCACCGCATGATCACCGAGCTCCGCGAGCGCGAGCGCTTGCAGAGCGAGATCGTCGCGAACTGCTCGCACGAGTTCCGGACGCCGCTCAACATCATCGGCGGCTATGCCGAGCTGATGCGATCGGGCGACTTCGGGCCGATGCCCGAGCCGGCGCTCGCGCCGCTGACGGCG
>CAZQHA010000832.1:0-1506 GCA_964592795.1 uncultured Planctomycetaceae bacterium
GCGGCGGCGCGCGCGATCGGATGCGTCGCGCCCTTCGGGAAGTGGATGATGAGCGGGACGTGAACGACCTCGCGGTTCAGGTTCTGGCCATGACAGAACCAGTTGCCGTGCTCGCCCAGCGACTCGCCGTGATCGGCGGTGAACACGATCAGCGCGTCGTCGAACCAGTGGTTCGCGCGCAGCCAATCGATCAAGCGCCCGAAGCCTTGGTCGAACGTGCGCACCTCGCCGTCGTAGCGGATGCGGTACTGCTCGGGATGCGTCTCGCCCGCGACCGCTTGGTACTTCGGGATCTGATCCTTGCCGGAGTTCGTGTCGCCGATCTTCAGCTCGGCTTCCGGCGTCAACGGGCGCTCGAACGGCTTGACGACTTCGGGAGCGGGCGTGTACGGCCCGTGCGGATCCTGGTAGTGGACCCAGAAGAAGAAGCGATCGTTGTTCGACTGCTTCTGCTTCTCGAGCCAGCGGATCGCGGCATCGGTGGTGTCCTGCGCGTTGCGCTCGAACACCTCGCGGTTCGCTTCGGCGGACTTCATCTCGTCGTCGAAGTGCACGAACCCCTGCGCGACGCCGACGTCGCCGCGCGCGGGCGACGGGCGGCGGAGCACCCAGTTCGAGACGACCGCGCCGGTCGCGATGCCGCCGTCGAAGACGGTCTCGGCGATCGTGCGGACGTCCGCGGGCATGTAGAAACGGTTGCCGCGTCCGACGCCGACTTCCTCGGGCATGCGCCCGGTCAAGAGGCTCGAGATCGACGGCCCGGTCCACGGCGCGGTCGCGTACGCCTCCTCGAAGACGATCGACTCCCTGGCGAAGCGGTCGACCTCGGGGCTCGTCGGCAGCGGGTAGCCGTACGCACCGAGGCGATCGGCGCGGAGCGTGTCGCACGTGATCAGGACGACGCGGCGCGCGCGGGCGGTCGGGGTCGATTCCGTGCACGCCGCGAGGACGGCGGCGCACGTCGCGAGGAGCGCGAGACAGCGGAGAGATCGAGCGATCGAAAGGGAGGTGCCCGTCGCCATGGGGGCGAGGAGTATATCCCCCGCGCCAAGCGGCCGCTAGGGTCCGCGCAGCGGCGTCCGCGGGCCCGAACCTGCATACTTCGCGCGCGATGGTTCGCGACGCGCTGCCGATCGACGCCCTGCTGCCGACGCTCGAGCGATCCTTGCGCGAGCACCCGTCGGCGATCGTGCGCGCGCCCACGGGCGCCGGGAAAACGACGCGCGTTCCGCCGTGTCTGCTCGACGCCGGGCTCGCCGGACGTGGGATCGTGCTGATGCTCGAGCCGCGGCGCATCGCGGCGCGCGCGGCCGCACGGCGGATGGCGTTCGAGCGCGGGACGAAGCTCGGCGACGAGGTCGGTTTCCACGTGCGCTTCGACCGGCAGGCGAGCGCGCGCACGAGGATCCTCGTCGTCACCGAAGGCCTCGTCGTGCGCATGCTGCAGGACGAACCGTTCCTCGAAAAGGTCGGCGCGGTCGTGTTCGACGAGTTCCACGAGCGCAG